>CAMCQD010000223.1 GCA_945876925.1 uncultured Dermatophilus sp. | reverse complement strand
TCCGCTTCCAGGCAGTAACCCGCTCATGTTCATGGCGGTTCTGGGCACCGATCCGATCACCCTGGCACACGAGCGCATCCACTACCTCGCCCGATTCGTCAGTGAACAGCAGGATCCGCCGGCTCTGCCAGGTAAGCAGCCCCGCCACCCCGCAGCGGGCTGCGAGGGTGGCATCTTCCGTGGGGAGGCCGGGAGGGCGTTCCCACGCAGCCAGGTCGTCTGCTGGTGAAGGAGCGTCGTGCACCAAGTTGAGCAGCAGGGTCTCGGCCAGGTTCCGCCCTTCTGGCACGACGAGGCCGAGGTTTCCGGTCCAGCCGACTCCGATCGGATAACCCTTGCCTGCTTTGACGCGGGGATCACCGTCCGCACCGCTCTTGATCCCGGACGGGTCGAAGGCGTGTGCGTGCACGAGCCAGCGCGCCGCCTCCGCAGGACCGACCGACGCCAGGCCATTGCCCGCCCGGGTGGTGAAGTATTGCCAGCCATCCGGGATCTCAGCGATGAGCTTGCTCAGGCCAGAAGTCGTCCCTTTCGCGGTGTGCAAGCCTGCCACCTGCATGAACGGAGCCGTGTCATCGAAAAGCCAGAAGCGGTCCTCATACTCAGACAAGTACGCGAGGATGCGCTCAGCCGGCAGCCCGTCGCGCCACCACTCACTCCACTCGGCTATGGCCTCCTCGGGCAGGTCGTCGTGGCGCAGTGCCCGGTACATGATCGCGAGCATGAGCCGCAGCACCGCAGCCTGCTGCGTCGGCAGCTCCCCGGCGAGGCCCCGCCACCGGGGCGCCTCCCGGAACGCGTCCGCCAGGCTCACCTCGTGCCTGGCCAGATGCTCATCGAGCACCATCACCCACGGGTCATGGCAGAGGTTGAATCGCCGGTTCACATATCCTCCTTCGTGGCATCGTCGGCCTCGACGAGCAGGCCGAGCTTCGGGTCATAGCGGACGTGATGGCCTGCGACGTGCGCGGCCAGGCTGCTGTCGAGCGGGAGGATGAGCTGACCTCCCAGCCACGGGTCGTCACGCCAGCCCTCGAAGCCCCGGATGCCTTCGAGCTCGGCGATGACCTGGTCGATCACGCCAGGGTGCGTGAGGGTCCGCGGCAGCCTCACAGTGCAGGCCGCGGCTGCTTTGGCCACGGCTGCCTCACGCGGCCCGAGCTGGCTGGGCAGCACCTCGCCGGCCAGCCGGTGGCCGCCCGGCATGACGTGGGGCAGCTCGTCGTCCCCGATGCGCACCAGCACGACCTCGAGGGAATCCTCCGTGTCGCGCACCTGGGCCCGGCCCTGCCGCTCCAGCTCGTCGCCTTCGGCTGACACGGGTACTGGCAGCCAGTCGACCAGCGACCGTCTCTGCCGGGGGTCTTCGATCTGGAACACTTCAGCCTTGCCCCTGGCCTCCTCCACCTTTCTCTCGTGAGCGGTGCGGGCCGCCTCCCAGCGGGCTTCCCAGCCTGGGGGAGCGGGACCGTCCTCGGCGTAGGCGGCTTCGACCATCCGCGGAACGTCCGCCGGTGAGCGCACCGGCTTCCCGGCGAAATGGGGCAGCAGCACCGCGGTGGCACAAAGCAGCCGGTAATCGCCGTACACCGCTGTGCATCCCCGGTCGAACTGCGGCGCCTGGCCTGCGCCCGCATCAAGGTTCAGCCCCGTGATGAGCAGCCTCGGGGAGCGCATACCGGGCGGGCGCTCCCCGTCCGGGCGGTGGTGGCGGTGCACCCGGCCGAGCCGCTGCAGCAGCAGATCAACTGGCGCGATGTCGCTGATCATCAAGTCGAAGTCGACGTCGAGACTCTGCTCCAGTACCTGCGTGCCCACGACGACGAGCCGGCGAGGCCGGGTCGCGCCCGATCTCGGGGAGCCCAGGCGCGCTAGCAGCCCGCGTTCCAGGGCGGCCCGGTCGGGGCCGATGAACCTACTGTGCAGCAAGACGATGTCGTCGCCCAGGTGAGCGCGCAGCGCTGAGAAGGTGTCCTGCGCGCGGCCCACCGTGTTGCGGATGACCGCGACGCAGCCCCCATCCCGGGTAGCTTCAAGGACGGTGCCGATGAGGTGATCGTCAGGCAGCAGGCCGACGTGCACCGCGACGTGCCGGCTGGCCTGCTCGACCGCGACCGCGGTGACGTGGGAGCCGCCCGCAGTCAGGCATGGGTAGCCCGGGGCCTCAGGGAACGGGACCGGGGTGCGCAGGCCGGCCCGGCCCCTGCGGCCGCGCACATACGCTTCGACCAGTTCCCGGCGCTGAGCCGACGGCAGCGTCGCCGAGAGGAGCACGACCGGGGTGCCGTACGCGCCCAGCCAGTCGAGGGCACGGCACCAGTAGCTGCGCATGTAGTCGTCAGCAGCGTGGACTTCATCGACGATGACCACTTTGCCCGACAGCCCGAGGTGCCGCAGGGCCAGGTGCTTGCTCTGCAGCGCCCCCATGAGCACCTGGTCGATCGTGCCGATCACGTGATCGGCGAGCAGTCCTTTCTTCCGGCCTCTCAGCCACGAATCGACCACGGGGCCGCCAGCGGTGCGGGCTGACCCGGCGTCGTCGTAAACCTGGGCGAACCTGCTGCGCGAGGAATGCGCGAGCGACGTGAAGTCCTCGTTGAGCGCCGCCTTCGAATGGGCCAGGTGCACGCTCACGTCGTGTTCCGCCGGCAACGCGCTGAGCCAGCCCTTGACGCGGGCGAACATCGCGTCACTCGTGGCCATCGTCGGCAACGCCACCATCGTTCCACCGCAACCGAACCGGGCCGCGAGAATCTCGGCGGCGAGCAGTGACGCCTCGGTCTTGCCGCCTCCGGTCGGAGCCTCCCCGACGATGATGGGTGGCTCGGCGGCGTCGAGAGCGGCCTGGATCATCGCCCGCTGGAAGGGGTGCACGCTCACCCCGGCCAGGTGCGGGAATCTCGATGCGAGCAAGGCCTCCGGGGAGTCCTGGCCGGGCGCCAGGGCGGGTTGCCACGGGGGCGGGAGCGTGATGCTGGCGACCCCCTCAGCCCGGCGCGACTCCGGGTCGTCGAGCCCCTCGTAGGGGAACCGTCCGGAGTCGCTCGCCAGCCAGTCGGCGACCGTCACCGCGGCGCTCAGATCGACTTGGGCCGGTAACGGCAAGCCATCTGGTGGCAGCGCCGCGAACGCCTGATCAGCCCCGGTGCGGCAGGCCATGACCTCCAGTACGTTGTCCCGGGCAGCCGCCCATGCCGGCTCGCCCCAGCCTGGCGAGCGCCGCCTCGGGTCATAGTTCGTTCTCACCTTGAGCAGCAGGTTCTTCGCCGGTGGTACCCCGTGGTGCCCGCCGATCAGCACGGCGACGCTCTCAGCGGCCCTGCGGTTGAGGCCCCGTGTCCGGATCAGCCAGTCCTGCACGGCAACATGCCCCATGATGCCGTGATGCGCGCGGTCATCGCGGGGGACGAACGGGCACGGCAGCCCTGCCCGCTCCATCGCATCCACCAGGCTGCTCATGCCGACGTCGCGCGCCTTGCCCGCGAACGCGGGCGCGAGCTTGGCCACATCGTGAACTCCCGCAGCCCACAAATACAGCGCACGTGCGGCGTCGGCATCGCCGCCTACCGCCGCCGCGATCCGGGCCCTGGTGATCGGGGGCAGCCAGTGATCCCATAACCAGCCGGCGACCGCGGCCGTGTCTTCCAGATGCACTGGCAGCGGTAGCCACGAGCCGTCATCGGGCCGTGTCTTGCCCCACGCCGTGCGCGTGGCAGCGGTCCAGGTCACGTTCTGCCGAAGCCCCACTATTCCCCCCAGTCAGGCACCTCAACCTTATTGGATGCATCAGATCAGCTACCACTGACAGAGTCGCCAGCGGCTTTGCTCCCCAACGTGATTCCGGAGCATCACGCCCCGTCGCCGGGGTCTCGCGGCGATCGATAGCGTGTCTTCATGCGGGAGTTCGTGGTCAAGCGGATCTATGACGAGGTGGTCAGCGGGGATGGGTACCGGGTGCTCGCTGACCGGTTGTGGCCCAGGGGAGTCTCCAGGGCCCGGGCAGGCATCGACCTGTGGGCCAAGGAGGTGACCCCCTCGGCCGGGCTGCGCCGCGCGTTCCACCGCGCCCAGATCAGCTTCGGCGAGTTCGAGACCCGTTACCGCGCGGAACTAGCGGCCTCCGGGGCCGCCGCCGAACTGATCGCGCGGCTGCCGCCGGGCCGGATCACGCTCCTCACCGCCGTGAAAGACCAGGAGCACAGCCACCTGCCGGTCCTGCTCGCCGCCCTGCGCGAGCAGTAAGCCCGCTGCCGGGCAGCGCACTGGGGGCGGCTCTCATCGGGCTGATCCGAGTGAGCTACTCAGTCACACGGAGACAGAGCGGCGTTCCCCGCCGACGAGCCAGCCACCGCCCCTCGCCCCCCGCCGCCGCAGTCCCGCGTCCGGCGGGCACTGCGAACTCCCCGTCCCGGCACCCCGAAAGTGGTACGTTCGTACCAGGATGTCGTCTGGAGGAATGGTGACCCAGGGCCCCGATCTCAACGCCGAGCTGG
>CAMCQD010000222.1 GCA_945876925.1 uncultured Dermatophilus sp. | reverse complement strand
GTGCCGGCGATCACCGGGATCTCACCGGTGCTCCCGCTGGACCGCCAGGAGGCCGCTGCCGTGGGGATGCTCGCCGGGCTGGGGCTGATCAGCGCCGCCGAGGCCGCGCAGGCCCACGCTATCCGGGAGCCGGTGCGCACGCCGGGGCGCCCGGCGGCGGCCTTCCGCCAGGTGAGCTGAGCAGGCCGGGCGCGGGCGCGCCAGGATGCGCCGCGCCGCCCGTGCCAGCCCGCGTCCCGGCTAGCACGGGCGTGCCCCGGGTGCGCGGATCCGCGTGCTCAGGAAGGCGCGGAGGCAGGCGAGCCTGCGTACATCTGCTCGATCGGGCCGGCCAGCTCGCGGGCGACGATGTCGCGCTTGATCTTCATCGACGGGGTGAGCATGCCGTTAGCCTCGGTGAAGTCACCCGGCACGATGGTGAACGTGCGGATCGACTCGGCCCGGCTGACAGTCGCATTGGCCCGGTCAACGGCCATCTGCAGGCGCTCGCGGACGAAGTCGTCGTGCAGCGCGCTGGCAGCGGTCAGGTCCTGGCGGCCGTGTGCCCTGGCCCACGCCGGGAGCATCTCGGCGTCCAGCGTGATCACGGCTGCCACGAACGGGCGCTGATCGCCTACCACCATGCACTGCGACACCAGCGGGTGGGCGCGGATGATGTCCTCCAGCGGTGCCGGGGAGACGTTCTTGCCACCGGCGGTGACGAGGATCTCCTTCTTGCGGCCGGTGATGGTCAGGCAGCCGTCGGCGTCCAGGGAACCGATGTCGCCGGTGCGCAGCCAGCCGTCGGGGGTGAACGTCTCCGCGGTCGCCTCCGGTGCGCCGTGATATCCCCGGAAGACGCCGCTGCCGCTGACCAGGACCTCGCCGTCGGCGGCGATCCGGATGCCGACCCCGGGCAGGGGACGGCCCACGGTGCCCATCTTGTGCAGCCGCGGCGTGCACACGTTGGCCGGGGCGGTCGTCTCGGTCAGGCCGTACCCCTCCAGTACGGTCACCCCGGCGCCGCGGAAGAAATGCCCCAGCCGGGGGCCCAGCGGCGCCCCGCCGCAGACCGCCCAGGAGATCTGCCCGCCGAGCGCGGCCCGGATCTTGCGGTAGACCAGCGCGTCGAACAGCCGGTGCTGCACCCGCAGGAACAGCGCGGGACGGCCCTCGTCCAGCGCCCGGCTGTAGGCGATCGCCACCCGGGTCGCCTGCACGAACACCCGCTTCCGGCCCTGTGCGGCGGCGGTGGCGCTGGTGGCGTTGAACAGCTTCTCGAAGACCCGGGGCACGCCCAGCAGGAACGTCGGCCGGAACGCCTGCAGATCAGTCAGCAGGTTCCGGATGTCAGGGGAGTGCCCGGTCCGCATGCGCGCGCTGACCACCACCACCTGGATCAGCCGGGCGAGCACATGCGCCAGCGGCAGGAACAGCAGGATCGAGGCGCCCGGCGCGAAGATGATCTCGGGCAGCGCGGTGTGAATGTCGCCGGTGAGCCGCAGGAAGTTGCCGTGCGTGAGCTCGCAGCCCTTGGGACGGCCGGTGGTCCCGGAGGTGTAGATGATCGTGGCCAGGCTGTCCCGGCCGGTCCCGGCGGTGGCCCCGGCGAGCTGCTCGTCGCTGATCCGGGTGCCCTGGGCCCGCAGCTGCTCCAGATCGCCGGCGCTCAGCTGCCAGACGGCGGTCAGCTCCGGCAGATCGCCCCGGATCGACTCGGCGCTGGCCGCGTGGGCGGCTGATTCGACGATCAGGGCACGGGCGCCGCTATCGGAGAGGATCCAGTGCATCTGCCCGGGGGAGGAGGTCTCGTAGATCGGGACCGGGACCGCCCCGGCGGTCCAGAGCGCGAAGTCGAGCAGGGTCCACTCGTAGCGGGTGCGGCTCATGATCGCCACCCGGTCGCCGGGCCGGATGCCCGCCGCCACGAATCCCTTGGCGAGCCCGGTGACCTGCGCGGCGAACTGCGCGTGCGTCACCGGGGTCCACGCCGCAGCGGGATCGCCGTCGGCGCGGACCTCGAACAGTACCCGGCTGGGATCCTCGGACTCGCCCACGGGCACCATCGCCGCCAGATCGTCGTACGGGAGCGTGGCGGCGCTGGGAACGCAGATCTCGCGCATGTGGGCTTCAACTCTCGTCGGCGGGACACGGTACCCCCGGGCAGCTCCGGGGCCGCCCGGGCCGGGCATCCCGGCAGCGGGCCTGGCCCCGATTCTTGCATGTGGCCGCGCCCGCCCCCGCGGCCCCGGTCAGCGCCGGGCGGGTAGGCTGACGCCATGGCTCCCCGTTCGTTCTCGCCCTCGGCGAGCGTTACCGAGCAGGCGGCTGCCCTGGCCGATGAGCTGACCGCGATGCTGGGCAGCCTGGGGGCGCCCGCCGCCGCGGGCCCGGCCGCCCCGCCTGCCCCGGATCGCGGGCCCGGCCAGGATGAGGAGGCCCGTGCGGGCGGGCTGCCGTGCCCGGCTCAGCCGGCCGAGTTCCTCGCCGACGTACTCGAGGCCGCCGCGGTCGGCCTGCGGGCCTTCTCCGCTCACCTGACGCAGCTGCGGCACCCCGGTTCACCGGCCCCCGGCGAGCCCGCGGACCGTCCCGCCGGTGAGCCACCGGGGGAGTCGCCCTCCGTACCCCAGGGCGAGCCGGCCGGGGAGGAAAACTGAGCCGGTTCCCCGGGAGGGGTCCTGACAGCGGCCCGGGCCGTGCGAGGATTCCCGCAGCGGGACCGCTCACCGTGACCAGCGCGGTGGTGCCCGGCCGGGCAGGCCAGGCGCGGGTCCCGTCATCAGCCACGCGGGCGCCGGTCAGGGCTGCGCCCGCGGCGATTCAGGAGGCTTTCGGTGGGGCGGAATCTGGCGATCGGCATCGACATCGGCGGGACTAAGGTCTCCGGAGGCGTGGTGACCCCGGAGGGCGAGATCATCGAGCGGGCCCGGCGCAGCACCCCCGACCGCTCGAAGTCGCCCCGGATCGTCGAGGACACCATCACCGATGTGGTCGAGGAGCTGCGCGCGCGGATCGGGCCGGAGGACACCTGCGAGGCGGTCGGCATCGGCGCGGCCGGGTTCGTCTCGGCCGACGGGGCCACCGTGGTGTTCGCGCCGCATCTGTCGTGGCGCAATGAGCCGCTGCGGGACTCCCTGACTCACCGGATGGGCATGCCGGTGCACGTCGAGAACGATGCCAACGCGGCTTGCTGGGCGGAGTGGCGCTTCGGCGTGGCCCGGGACGAGAGCCACGTCGTCATGATCACGCTCGGCACCGGCATCGGCGGCGGCCTCATCGACGAGGGAGTGCTGCGCCGCGGCAAGTACGGCATCGCCGCCGAATACGGGCATATGCAGGTAGTGCCGGACGGGCGGCGGTGCGAATGCGGCAACCGGGGCTGCTGGGAGCAGTACGCCAGCGGTAACGCCCTGGTCCGCGAGGCGCGGCACATGATCGAGGCCGGGTCACCGGTGGCGGCCGACCTGGCCGAGCGGCTGGCCGGGGCCGGCGGCGTGCTCACCGGGCCGCTCATCACCGAGGCCGCCCAGGACGGCGACCCCACCTCCCGGGAGCTGCTCGCCGAGGTGGGGCACTGGCTGGGCATCGGCATCGCCAATCTCGCGGCGGCGCTCGATCCGGGGCTGTTCATCATCGGCGGCGGGGTCAGCGCGGCCGGTGACCTGCTCATCGCCCCGGCCCGGGAGACTTTCGCCCGGCGGCTCACCGGCCGCGGGTACCGGCCGACGGCGCACGCGGCGGCGCTGGGCAATGCCGCCGGGCTGATCGGCGCCGCGGACCTGGCCCGCCGCGCGCAGGCCGCCTAGCCGCGGCCCGCCGCCCGGCCGCGGGCAGGCCTGACGCGGGTGCCGGTCCTGCCGGGGGTATCCGGGCAGGGCCGGCGCCGGCAGGGCGCAGATGCGGGGCTCGCGGGTGCTTGCTCAGACGATGGCGCCGTCGTCCTGGTCGTGCCCGGGGTCGCGGCGGGCGGGCAGGCGCAGCACGACCAGCGCGAAGCCGGTCAGCGTGATGGCGATCGCCAGCCAGGACCAGATCGGCCGGGCACCGGTGGCGACCACGGACAGCCAGATGAGCCACAGCGGCCCGCCGGCCAGGCCCGCCAGCGCCCCCCAGAACGCGGGGTCGTGGCGCGGCAGCGGAGCCGGCGGCGGGGGGACGTAGTCCTCCTCGGGCTCCTCGGGCGGGATATGCACTCGCCAGCCGGAGCTGCCGCCGGCGCCGAATACTTCCTCGACGGTGCGCGGCCGCCGCGGCGGGGTGCTCGTGCTCCCCTGGTGATCGCCGCGGGCCGTCCCGGCGGGGCCGGCCGTCCCTGCCGCCCCGGGGCCAGCGGACCGCTGCGCCGTCTCACCCCAGTGGGAGATGATGTCGGCGAAGGCGCGATCGACGTCGTGGGCATCGTCGCGCGGGTCGCGGCCTGAGCCGGAGTGAGAGTTCATCGAGCACCGCCCGTCCGGGATCGGGGTACGCCCTTAGTGTGGCAGAACGTGGGGTGCTTGCGCTGGTCCTGGCATAT
>CAMCQD010000221.1 GCA_945876925.1 uncultured Dermatophilus sp. | reverse complement strand
GGAGCGGGGCCCTTACGCGGCATTACTTCTTCTCCCTCTTGGCTCCGTAGCGGCTGCGGGCCTGCTGGCGGTTCTTAACGCCCTGGGTGTCGAGGGAGCCGCGGATGATCTTGTAGCGGACGCCGGGGAGGTCCTTGACGCGGCCGCCGCGCACGAGCACGATCGAGTGCTCCTGCAGGTTGTGGCCGACGCCGGGGATGTAGGCCGTGACCTCGACACCCGAGGTGAGCTTGACGCGGGCGACCTTGCGCAGGGCCGAGTTCGGCTTCTTGGGCGTCGTGGTGTAGACGCGGCTGCACACGCCCCGCCGCTGCGGGTTGCCCTTGAGAGCGGGAGACTTGACCTTGCTGGCCTTGTCCTGCCGCCCCTTGCGGACGAGCTGATTGATGGTGGGCACGTAATCTCCGTTGCTGAGGTTGTCATCCGGCACGGCGGCGCCGAGACGCCGCAGCCGTCCTTGGTGTTCCCGGGTGACGCATCGCCGCCCCGGGTGCTCTCCCCCGCACTTCCCACGCACTCTGCCAGGCCGTGGCCTGGCGTCGGCGTCGGCTGCCCGGCGAGAGGACATGCCGTCAGATCCGGGTGCCGCGTTCGCCACGTTTCCCTGCTAGCAGCCCGGGCGGGCCGGCCATGAGGAGATCGCACGATGGCAGCACGGACTCACGACATGCATGTCAACCCTACCGGGCGCGTGTGACCGAACAAAATTCACCGCCCGCCGGGCACGTACCCGCGCGCGTGCCCGGCACGGCGCGGCTCCGGGAGCCGGAGCACCCGCCAGCAGGCCCGTCCCCCAGGACATTCCCGGTCAGCGCCGGCGCCGGCGGGGTAGCCGGCACCGGCACGCGTCCGGCGGGGGCTCGCTGGGAGCAGCCTGAGGACGCCCGGGCACTTATGCCGGGGAGTAGGACGAGCGACCAGTCTGGGGCTAGGCTGTGACCCCACGCAGGCCGCACAGGGGGGCGAGACACGCAGCACAGGCACCCGCGCCAGGGACGTGCGACCGGCACCTTCAACACAGGGGGCACGATCATGAACCTTCCAGGCACGGGCGGAGTACGCGTCAGCGCCCGCACGCTCGCATATATATTCGTGCCGCCGCTGCTCGTGATGGCAGTGGTGGCCGTCATCCGCCTCACCCGTGACATCGAGATCTACGACCTCGTCGCCGACCCGACCTCGATCACCCACAGCCCCTCGTATCTGGGCCTGCTGTCCGTCCTCGGCGGGCTGTGCTGGGCGGCCGGCATCGGGATCTTCCTCACCGGCGCCTGCCTCATGTGGGAACGGTCCAGGCGCCCCGAGGCCGCGTTCCTGCTCTACTCCGCGGCCGTGACCGCGTACCTGTGCCTGGACGACGTGTTCATGCTGCACGAGTACGTGCTGCCGGAGATCGGCATACCCGAATTCCTCGCCTACGCGATCATCCTGGCGCTCGTGGCCGGGTACCTGGTCCTGTTCCGGCGGCAGATCCTCGCCAGCTCCTGGCTGTTCCTCGTGCTGGCAATCGGCCTGCTGGCCAGTTCGGTGGCGGTTGATGTCATCTGGGAGATCCTCGACCCGCCGCGCGGCTCGACCCTGGAGATCTTCGTCGAGGACGGGCTGAAGTTCACGGGCATCTGCGCCTGGGTGGCCTACGCCGCGCTGACCACCCGCGCCTGCATCCGGCGCGCGCTGCCCGCCCCGGCCCGCGCCTCCCAGGTGGACGCCCAGGTCGAATCGCCGGCCAGCGCGCCAGACGGCAACGCCGGCCACCCCCGCGAGCTGCCCGCAGGCCGCGGCGGCAGCACCACGCTGGCCATCACCTCCAGCCGCGACGAGCCCGGCATCCCCGGCACCGGCACCAAGGGAGCCGGCCGCTCCGAACGGGTCATCACGACCCGACGCCCCTGACGGCTGGCCCGCCGGGGCGTCCACCCGCCCAGGCGGGCCAGCGCAGCGGCGCGCAGCCACAGCCACGAGCAGGCGCGGCACCGCCAGCATCGCCTCGCACGTCACGGCACCGCGAAGAGGCCGGGACCGGACATTCCGATCCCGGCCTCCTGGCGTATCTGGCGGCCTGCGTCCTCAGCCTGGCAGGCCTTTAGTCGGAGAACCCCAGGCTGGCGTCGTCCAGCCGGACGGCCTCACCGGTTCCCGGGCCGAAGACCGGGTAGTCGAACTGCTGGTAGTCCGGCAGCAGGTACATCGCCGCCTTGGCCTCCTCAGTCGGCTCCACCCGGATGTTGCGGTACCGCGGCAGGCCGGTGCCCGCCGGGATGAGCTTGCCCAGGATCACGTTCTCCTTCAGGCCCAGCAGCGGGTCGGACTTGGCGTTGATCGCCGCGTCGGTGAGCACCCGGGTGGTCTCCTGGAAGGAAGCCGCCGACAGCCACGAATCCGTGGCCAGCGAGGCCTTGGTGATGCCCATGAGCTCCGGGCGGCCCGAGGCCGGCTTACCGCCCTCGGAGACGACCCGGCGGTTCTCCATCTCGAAGTGACCGCGCTCGGCCATCGACCCGGGCAGCAGGTCGGCGTCACCGGCCTCGATGATCGTCACCCGGCGCAGCATCTGCCGGACGATGACCTCGATGTGCTTGTCGTGAATCGACACGCCCTGCTGACGGTAGACGCCCTGCACCTCGTCCACCAGGTGCATCTGCACCGCACGCGGACCGAGGATGCGCAGCACCTGCTTGGGGTCGACCGGCCCGGACACCAGGCGGGCGCCGATCTCGACATGCTCCCCCTCGGCCACGAGCAGCCGGGCACGCTTGCTTACCGGGTAGGCCTGCTCCTCGGAGCCGTCATCGGGGGTGAGAAGGATACGCCGGGCCTTGTCGGTCTCCTCGATCCGCACCCGCCCGGCGGCCTCCACGATCGGGGCGACGCCCTTGGGGGTACGGGCCTCGAACAGCTCGACCACGCGCGGCAGGCCCTGGGTGATGTCATCGCCCGCGGCGCCGCCAGTGTGGAAAGTCCGCATGGTCAGCTGGGTACCGGGCTCGCCGATCGACTGGGCCGCGATGATCCCGACCGCCTCGCCGATGTCGACGAGCTTGCCGGTGGCCAGCGAACGGCCGTAGCACATCGCGCAGGTACCGACATGGCTGTCGCAGGTGAGCACGGAACGCACCTTGACCTGCTCGACCCCGGCCGCGACCAGGCGCCCGATGAGCACGTCACCGACGTCGTCCCCGGCCTGGGCCAGCACCTCGCCGTTGACCTCGACGACCTCAGCCAGGGTGCGGGCGTACACCGCGGACTCGACGTCCTCGTGCACGGCCAGGGTCCCGTCGGCGCGCCGGGCGGCGATCGGCAGCATGAGCCCGCGCTCGGTACCGCAGTCGTGCTCGCGGATGATGACATCCTGGGAGACGTCCACCAGGCGCCGGGTCAGGTACCCCGAGTCGGCAGTCCGCAAGGCGGTGTCCGCCAGGCCCTTACGGGCGCCGTGGGTGGAGATGAAGAACTCCAGCACCGACAGGCCCTCACGGAAGTTGGACTTGATCGGACGCGGGATGATCTCGCCCTTCGGGTTGGCCATCAGGCCGCGCATGCCGGCGATCTGCCGCAGCTGGAACCAGTTACCGCGGGCCCCCGAGGACACCATCCGGAAGATCGGGTTCAGCTTGGGGAAGTTCTCCTGCATGGTCGAGGCGACCTCGTTGGAGCCCTCGGTCCAGATCTCGATGAGCTCCTGACGGCGCTCCTCGTCGGTGAGCAGGCCGCGCTCGAACTGGGTCTGCACCTTGTCGGCCTTGGCGTCGTAGCGGGCCAGGATCGCGGCCTTGTCGTCCGGGGTGACGACGTCGGAGATCGACACCGTCGCCCCCGAGCGGGTGGCGTAGTAGTAGCCCAGCTCCTTGAGCGCGTCCAGGCTGGCCGCGACCTGCACCTTGCTGTACCGCTCGGCGAGGTCGTTGACGATCTGGGAGAGGCGCTTCTTGTCCACCGGCACGTCGACGAACGGGTAGTCCATCGGCAGGGCGGTGTTGAAGATCGCCCGGCCCAGGGTGGTGCGCACTGTCACCTCGGGGAAGGTCCCGTCGGGACGCAGCGCGGCATCCCCGCCGGCCGCGAATCCCTCGAAGGGCACGAAGTCGTGCATCCGGATGGACACCGGCGAGCCCAGGTGGATCTCCCCCGCGTCCAGCGCCATCGTCGCCTCGGCCACCGAGCTGAACACCCGGCCCTCCCCCGGAGCGTCGTCACGCTGCGAGGTCAGGTGGAACAGGCCGATGATCATGTCCTGGGTCGGCATGGTCACCGGGCGCCCATCGGCCGGCTTGAGGATGTTGTTGCTGCTCAGCATGAGGATGCGGGCCTCGGCCTGCGCCTCGGCCGACAACGGCACGTGAACCGCCATCTGGTCGCCGTCGAAATCGGCGTTGAACGCGCCGCACACCAGGGGGTGCAGCTGGATCGCCTTGCCCTCGACCAGCTGGGGCTCGAAAGCCTGAATGCCGAGCCGGTGCAGCGTCGGCGCGCGGTTGAGCAGCACCGGGTGCTCGGTGATG
>CAMCQD010000220.1 GCA_945876925.1 uncultured Dermatophilus sp. | reverse complement strand
TCCCGCGAGCCTGCTCCCGCTCCGGCGGAGGAAACCACGGCTTCCGCCAGCCCCGCCACGGCCGCAGCACCCGCGTATCTCGTCAATGTCACCCCGCCCTTGCCCAGCCCGGCACCCAGCCAGCGGAACTGGGAGAATGCAGTCCCGGCGATGTACGCCACCCAGTCAACCCAGGCTTATCCGTATACACATGACGCCCCGCACTACCCGGCCGGCAACGCCGTGGCGTTCGCCGAGGACATATTCCGCGATGACAAGGCGAACCGCCGGGGCGCACCGGTGTGGATCGCCGCCGCAGCGGGGGTCGCGCTGCTAGGCACCGCCGGATTCTTCGGCGCCAGGAGCCTCTTCGGCAGTACCTCGAGTGAGGGCGAGCCGGTCTCCGTCTCGGCGGCCACGACCCCGTCGGTACCGGCGGCTGACTCGCCGAGTGCGCCGGCCACCCCGGACGCCACGGCCTCATCCCCCGCTGGCACCGCCACGGCTTCCCCCCAGCCGGGCGGGACCGCGGCCCCCGGACGGCCCGGCCGTACGAGGTACAAGACCGCCAGCGGGTTCTCCGGGAAGTTCGAGAAGGCGGCCACCCTCACCCCCGTCACGTCGGAGCCGTTCCTGCACGCCGTCGCCGAGGCCTACGCGGAAAGCGAGGCCGAGGGCGAGTCGGTCGTGCTGGACGAGGTGTACAGCTCCGCGACGGACACGACCTACGTCGTCACGTGCACCGCGCAGTCAGACGAGACCGTGCTGTGCACCGCCGGGGCGAACGGGCAGGTCCTGCTCTACAACTAAATCGCCGCATGCCTCCCCGGTGGCGGACGGCTCGGGGAGGCCACCCCGTGCCGATGACGACGCGGCGGCTGATGCCGGTACCGGGTGTGGTCGCCTGGACGGAGCCAGGGAACGGCGGATCCGGCTTGCACTGCTTGCGTTAGCGTGCCGGTGGCCCGGACGTAGCGATCGGAAGTATCCCTTTCTCCGGTGCGGGCGCGCGTTTACCTAGGTAAACGCGCCGCTAGTCCCGCGAACGGTATACCTGAGATCGCTACGTCCGGGGCACTGCGCCCCACCGGGCAGCGTCACCCTTCAGATCGCTCCGCCGCGCTGGTGCTGATGCGCTGATCAGTTGCGCGGCTCACAAGGGGACTGCGCCCTCTGCCGCCGGCTGGGACACCGGCCGCTTGGGCAGCTGCTCCCGGAAGATGCCGGTGTCATCGCGACCGGACAGCGCACGGGTCTCTTCCAACAGCCCGGATGCGCGCCTCCGTTCAATCGGGAGTGCGTTCGCCTGCGATATCCCGGGCCATCCAGCGGGCAAAACCTGGCAGATCCACGTCCTGGCTGAGCAGGAAGACCATCTTGGCGTAGGTGGCCTCTAAGGTCATGTCGCCCGAGCCGATCGCCCCGGCGGCGGCCAGGGCGTGTCCGGCCTCGTAATGCCCGAGCAGGACGGTGGCCTGATGGCACTGCGAGGCCACTACCAGCGGCACCCCGGCGGCCATAGTGCCGATGAGGACGCCGGCCAGGCCCGGCTCCTCGCTGGGGATGTTGCCGACTCCGAACGCGCGCAGCAGCACTGCCTGCGGTAGCGGGTCCAGTGCCGCTGCGAGCCTGGCGGCGGTGATCCCCGGAGCAAGATCCAGTACCAGGATGTCGTGCCGCCGGTACGGCCGCGGGTCCGCCCAGCCTTCCCCGGGCGGCCGGGGCGCGGCCCACTGCCAGGGTGCCCCGGCGCGGGCCAGCGCCGGCACGCTGGGCGACTCGAATCCCCCGAACGCCCACGATGACGACTTCGTGACCCGGTTGCCGGCCAGGAGCTCATGCCCGAAGAACAACCCCACGCCCCGGTGACGCCCCGATGTCGCCGCGCGCAGCGCCCCGGTGACATTCGGTGCCGCATCCGAGCCGATCTCCCCGAGCGGGTACTGCGCCCCGGTGACGACGACCGGCTTATCGAATCCCGTGAGCGCGTACGACAGCGCGGCGGAGGCGTACGCCATCGTGTCGGTGCCGTGCAGCACCACGAAGGCGTCGGCGTCGTCATAGTGCGCCCGCAGGTCGTCGACGATGCGCTGCCAGTCCTGCGGCGTGGCGTTCGCCGAGTCGATGAGCTGGCCGAAGGTACTCAGGGTGACCTGGCCGGTCGCGCCGTCGTCCAGCAGGCCGCCGAGCCAGCCTGGCAGGTCAGCCCCGGGAGCCAGGCCCCGGGACGTGGGGACCATGCCGATGGTGCCGCCGGTGTACGTGACGTGGACCCGCATCGCTCAGGCCCCCTCCGGATCGTCCCGGCCGGCCTGCGCGGTGCCGCCGTGCTGGCCGTCACCGGTGCCGGGTTCGCCGCCGGGGTCCTCATCGAGCATGGCGTCCATCTTCCCGGCCTGGATACCGTCCCGTACCAGGTACCAGCCGGCCACGAGCGCCACGCAGACCGCGGCGAACATCGCCAGCGTCCAGCGCCCGATCTCGGCGTCGAAGGCCATCGCCGCGATGATGATCACGAGGAAAGCGATGGTGATGGCGTTGGTGTACGGCGCCCCGAAGAGCCGGTAGGCGGGCCGCTCCTCCAGGCCGGCCCGGGCGCGGCGGACGAAGATCCAGTGCGACACCAGGATCGACATCCACGTCCCGGCGATGCCGATACCTGCCAGGTTCATGACGATCTCGAACGCCCGGGTCGGGTACACGTAGTTGATGAGCACGCCGATCAGGCCCAGCCCGGCGGTGATGATGATGCCGCCGTAGGGCACCTTGTGCTGGTTCATCCGGGAAGCGAACCCGGGTGCCTCACCGGCCACCGCCATCGAGCGCAGCGTGCGCCCGGTCGCGTACAGCCCCGCGTTCAGCGAGCTCAGCGCCGCGGTGAGGATGACGACCTGCATGATGTCACCCGCGTGCGGGATGCCGATACCGGAGAAGAACGTCACGAACGGGGATTCATCCGGGGAGTACGCCTGCCAGGGCAGCACGAGGACCATGAGCAGCACCGAGCCGACGTAGAAGACGAAGATCCGCAGGATCATCGAGTTAACGGCCTTGGGCAGCACCCTGGCCGCGTCCTGCGCCTCGCCGGCGGCCACGCCGACCATCTCGGTGCCGCCGAACGCGAAGATCACGCCGAGGGTAAGCACGAACACCACGCCGATCCCGTTGGGCACGAAACCGCCGTTGCCGGTCAGGTTGCCGATCCCGGCCGCGGTGTCCCCGAGGGCCTGGCTGTGCACCATGCGCCCGGTCACGATCGCGAAGATCGAGATGACCATGAACGACACGATCGCGGCGACCTTGATCGCGGCGAACCAGAACTCGGCCTCGCCGAAGAACTTGACGCTGAACATGTTGAGCGCGAACACCAGCAGCAGGGCGGCCATCGCGATGACCCACTGCGGAACCGGGACGAACACGGCCCAGTAGTGCAGGTACAGCGCGACTGCCGTGATGTCGGCCATTACCGTCGTCGCCCAGTCGAGGAAGAACAGCCAGCCGGTGACGTACGCCCCTTTCTCGCCCATGAACTCCCGGGCGTAGGAGACGAAGGCCCCCGATGAGGGCCGCCGCACCGACAGCTCGCCGAGCGCGCGCACCATGAGGAAGGCGAACAGGCCGCAGATCGCGTACGCGATCGTCAGTCCTGGCCCGCCCTGGCTGATCCGCCCGCCGGCGCCGAGGAACAGCCCGGTGCCGATCGAACCGCCGATGGCGATCATCTGGATATGGCGGGGCTTCAGGCCCTTGTCATACCCGGCGTCGCCTTTGTCGATGTGCGCGCGCTGCTGGCCGGCGGCCGGTGAAGCGGGCATCGCAGACTCCCTTCCGCGGGGACGCGGGAGCGCGGCGGGCATCCGCCTCGCCGCGAGGACGCACACTCTACAAGGGAACACGCCCCGCCGGGGAAGGTTCGGCTACGCCGTATACGAAGACCGCAGCCTCGCTAGAGTGAGGCGGAGCGGCATGGCCGACGCGGATGCGCCGCGCCCGAGGGTGAGCAGCGGGCAGGCCCAGGTCAGAAAGTGGACGTAAAGGGACTTGAACCCCTGACCTTTCGCGTGTGAAGCGAACGCTCTAACCAACTGAGCTATACGTCCAGGATGCTGCCGCCGCAGGAAGCCGGATGCGCCAGCAATCCCGTGCGAGCGTGCCCCGTCACTTTATCCAACCTGGCCCCGCAGGCCAAACCGCCGGGCTGGCTCACGGCCGGCTGCCCGCAGGCGCGGCCAGGACAAGGGCCAGGGAACGGCCCGGGCTCACAGGTGCAGGTAGGCGCGGAGCATCTGGCTCACGTTCTCGGGCAGGAAAGCGGGCAGGCCCACGACCTTGAAAGTGGCCCACACCACGGCACTGACGAAGGCGCAGGTGGCGAATCCGACCAGGCCCCGTACCCAGATCGGCTGGGCCGCGATCCACCGCGCCCACAGCTGCAGCCGGGCCCAGCCCCATTCGTGCAGCCGCCTGGCCCAGCGGAACTCGCTAGCCCATAAGCTCACGCCGAGGAAGACGATGAGCCAGCCAGGTCCC
>CAMCQD010000219.1 GCA_945876925.1 uncultured Dermatophilus sp. | reverse complement strand
AGGTACTTGCGATCGGCAGCCTGCATCCCCGCCGCGGCCAGGGCCGCCTCGGTGGAGGCGATGCCGTCGGCACCGGTGAACGTCCCGGCCGGAACGGTGATCTCCGCGATCACCGGCACGCAGTCAGCGGTCACCCAGCGCACCCGGCGACCTCCCCCGGTCTTGCGGGCGGACCGTTCGAAGACCGTGTCGATCCGGGACAGCTCACCCCGGATGCGCTGCCTGTCCTGGGCGGAATGATCGCCGCTGCCCTCCTCGCGGGCGTACACCACGTGCACCCGGGGCCCGTCGGTTCCCGTGCCAGTGCAGGCCGGGGCCACGTTCTCAGGCCCCGCAGGCGCCGCGGCGGCGCTCCCAGGGGCGCCTGCGAGCACACCGAGGACGACTACGGCGAGCACCGCCACCCGGACCCCGGACCGGTGGTATCCGGACACGACAAACCCCCGCTTCGGACATCCCCCGAGCCGAAACACACCTAGCTGCGCGCGGGCACCGGATAACCGCGGCACCTCGCCCGCCGGCGAGCACCCTCCCCCCGCAGCCGCCACCATCGGCAGCGCACGGTGAAACTCACGGCCATCTAAGCGCCTGCCGCCACGGACCACAAAACAGCTACCCGGCCGGGCAGCAGGGCAGGCAGCGCGAGGAGGCTCCGCCGGGGGTGAGTCAGCCCAGCAGCGCCCGGATGTCCTGCGCCAGGAGCCGGAACGCCTGCCCTCGGTGCGAGCGCGAATTCTTCTCAGCCGCGGTCAGTTCCGCGCTGGTGCGGGTGCCACCGGCGACCTGCAGGATGGGGTCGTAGCCGAATCCGCCCGAGCCGCGCGGCTCCCGGGTCAGCACCCCGGCGAACCTCCCCAGACGGCAAGCGGATTCCCCGGAGGGCAGGACGAGGGCGGCGGCGCAGACGAAGGCCGCGCCGCGATGCTCATCAGGCACATCCTGCAATTGCGCAAGAAGCAGGCGCAGATTGGCCTCGTCGTCTCCGTGACGCCCGCACCAGCGCGCGCTGAACACCCCGGGCGCCCCGCCGAGCACATCTACCGCTAGCCCGGAGTCGTCGGCCAGCGCCGGCAGCCCGGTCGCCTCCGCTGCGGCCCTCGCCTTGAGCAGCGCGTTCTCCTCGAAAGTCACCCCCGTCTCGGGAATGTCGGGCACCTGCGGAAAGCCGCCGATGCCAGCCAGCTCCAGGTCGAGATCAGCCAGCGTGCGCGCGAGGATCTCGCGCAGCTCGGCGATCTTGCCCTCATTGCGGGTGGCCAGCACGATCCGCCGGGTCATCGTCGTCACATCTCCTCTTGAGGTTGCGGGGCATAGCCGCCCCAGTGCCATCCGCGCCCGGTCCGGCGCCCGCCCGGGGGCACCGGGGCGCGGCACTCAGGACCGCGAGCGCACGGTCGCCTCAAGGGCCTGCTGCTGCAGCCGGGACAGCTCGGCGCAGCCGCCCTCGGCCAGGTCGAGCAGGGCACCCAGCAGGTCCCGGTCGAACGGGGCGCCCTCGGCGGTGCCCTGCAGCTCGACGAACTCCCCGCTGCCGGTGAGCACGACGTTCATGTCCGTGTCGGCGGCCGAATCCTCGACGTAGTCCAGGTCGAGCACCGGCTCGCCCGCCACGACACCCACGCTGACCGCCGCAACCGAGGAGGTGATCGGGGTGGCCTTGGGCCGGATCGCGCCCAGCCGCCGCCCGGTCCGCACGGCGTCCACGAGGGCCACGTAGGCGCCGGTGATCGCGGCCGTGCGGGTGCCGCCGTCGGCCTGGAGCACATCGCAGTCGACCACGATGGTGTTCTCCCCGAGCTGCTTCATGTCGACGGTGGCGCGCAGGCTGCGCCCGATCAGCCGGGAGATCTCGTGGGTGCGCCCGCCGATCTTCCCCCGCACCGACTCCCGGTCCGAGCGGGTGCTCGTCGAGCGGGGCAGCATGGCGTACTCGGCCGTCACCCAGCCGCTCCCGCTGCCCTTGAGCCAGCGTGGCACGCCCTCGGTGAAAGATGCCGCGCACAGCACCCGGGTCCGGCCGAACTCGATGAGCACGCTGCCTTCGGCGTGGTCGAGCCAGTTGCGGGTGATGCTGATGTCGCGGAGCTGGTCGGCCAGCCGGCCGTCGTGTCGGGTCATGACCCCCACCGTATCCGGGCACCACCTTCACACGGTGAAGATGTCCCCGGGGCGGCACACCTGGACTCCCGGCCAGATCTCCTCGGCCTCGGCACGGGCCTGCCCGGCCTGGTTCCACGCGAGGATGTGGGTGAGCACGAGGCGGCGCACTCCCCCGGCCGACACTGCGGCCTGCGCGGCCCGGCGCCCGGACAGGTGAATCCCCCGGGGAAAACCGGACTGGTCGGGGAAGGCAGCGTCGGCCAGCACCAGGTCGGCGCCGTGCATCAGCTCATCCAGGGCGGGGCAGGCGTCGGTGTCCCCGGTGTACGCCAGCGTCACCCCGCCGCACTCAACCCGCACGCCGAACGCCTCGACCGGGTGGTTCACGTGCACCGGGGTGATGGTGAACGGACCCACCGGGAATGGCACCCGCGGGGCCATCTCGGTGAAGGCGAACCAGTCGTCGAGCCACTCGACGGGCCCCACCGCATAGGCCCGGGCGATCCGCTCGGCTATCCCGGCGGGACCGAACACCGGCAGCCGCCCCTGGCGGCGCAGCCGCGGATGATGCGCCAGGATCACGTACAGCGGGCACAGGTCGAGGCAATGGTCGGGATGCAGGTGCGAGATCACCACCGCGTCCAGCGCAGTGGGCTCGATGTAGCGCTGCAGGGTGCCAATGGAGCCGTTTCCCAGATCGAGGACGATATTCCAGGTACGCCCCTCATACTCGGCCTGGACCAGATAGCACGACGCGGGCGACTCGGGACCTGGATAGCTTCCCGAGCACCCGACAGCTGTGACCTTCACCGCTCACTCCTGACACGAACCATCACTGAGCGCAAATATCCTCCCAATAGGCAGCGCTCGCTACGACGAGGCCCGTCTCGTGTGCAGATGCACATCAGCGACCTCCGGCCCCAGGAAGCGCCGTGCCAGGCGGGCGAACTGGGCAGGATCGCCGGTCGTGGTGAACTCATGCTCCGGTGCCGGTGCCGTGTGGGAGCGCAGCGCTTCCCGCGATGCCAGCACACGGTACACGTCCTTGGCGGTCTCCTCGGCCGACGACACCAGGGTCACCAGATCGCCCACCACATAACTGATCACGCCGGTAAGCAGCGGGTAGTGAGTACAGCCCAGAATAAGCGTATCGACGCCCTGCCGGACGACCGGGTCGAGGTACTCGTGCGCCGCCGACAGCAGCTCGGGACCACCGGTGACGCCGCTCTCGACGAACTCCACGAACCTCGGGCAAGGCTGGGACACCACCCGGATAGCCGGCGCGGCCGCGAAAGCGTCTATATATGCCCGGCTCCGGTACGTTCCGGCAGTCGAGATGACGCCGACGATGTTGTTCCGGGTAGTCGCCGCCGCCCGCCGCACCGCAGGGCGGATAACCTCCACCACGGGAACGTCATAACGTTCCCGGGCGTCGTGCAGCACCGCCGCGCTCGCCGTGTTACACGCGATGACCAGGACCTTCACGCCGTATTCCACGAGCTGGTCAAGGCATTCCAGGGAGAACCGGCGGGACTCGGCGATCGGCCGGGGCCCGTACGGGGCGCGCAGGGTGTCACCGAAATAGGCGATCGGCTCGTGCGGCAGCTGATCGAGCACTGCCCGGGCGACGGTCAGACCGCCCAGCCCGGAGTCGAAGATGCCGATGGGCGCGTCGCGATCAACCACAAGGTCGAATATAGGCCAGGCCCGGACCGGGTATCCCCGGCGCTGCTCCCCGCTGCGTCCAGGGGCGGTAGGCGGCCCGCTGCCGTCGCGGGGCGCGCCCCCGGTGACCTGGCGGCTACGCCGACAGCGCCCCGGCGAGGGTTTCCTGCAGCCACGTGAGGTAGTCGTAGGTGAGGATCAGCTGTGCCTGTTCCCCGGCCGCCCCGGAGCGGATGAGCTCCTCCAGCTGCGCGGCATCCTCCTCGGTGACCAAGCCGAGCCGCTGGGCGAGCACGAGGCGCACATCAGTCAGCGACACGAGCACCGCCACGGCGGCTGGCTCGTCGAGCACCAGGCCGCGCCCGTCGGGGCGCACCGCCTCAATTGCCTCCCGCAGCCGGGCCAGCTTGGTCTCGCGTACCCCCTCGGCCGAGAATCGCCGGAATTCGGCTGCGGCCAGCGGGTCGTCGTGGTGACCGTCGGGCAGCAGCCGGGCCAGGGCCGGGTCGGCGGCCAGCGCCTCCTCGTCGATCCCGCCCGCCGGATCGAGCGGGCCGTCCGCGCCCAGGCCGCCAGGCTCCAGCCCGGCGGCCCGGATGAGGGCCTCGAACTCGTCGCAGCCGTCTGGCCCGCCACGTGGCGCATCAGGCGGGGCAGCCGGTGCGCCGGCCCGTTCCAGCAGCATCGCGGTCTGCTCGAAGAGCGCGGCCAGCACGGCACGCTCACCGTCGTCCAGGCCGGCCGCGAACC
>CAMCQD010000218.1 GCA_945876925.1 uncultured Dermatophilus sp. | reverse complement strand
GATCTCAGGGTGGCGAACCGGCGCTGCAAGTCGCCGAGTACATCCTGGGACTGCTCGGTCGCGGTGAGCGCGCCGGGCCCGCACACCTCCGCGCATTCCAGGCAGCCGGTGCACTTCCACGGGTCGATCGTGGCCGAGAAGAGCGCGCCCGTGCCCGGCGCGGCGGACTCGGGGGAGTCGAAGAACGGCCGGGTGCGGGCCACCGGGAAGGCCGCCACGGCCCCGGCCAGGTCGGCCAGGTTGCGTTCCAGGCTCGGGTTGCCCTCGCCCATCCCGGCGACCGCGTCGCGCACCAGGTCTGCCAGCGCCAGCGGGCCCTTAGTCGCCCGGTAGGCCTCGCGGACCCGCTCGGCCACCTCGTAGGCGATCTGGCGCAGCCGTTCCCGCTGGGCCGGGGTGATCGCGTCGTCGCCGATGCCGTCGGCGGCGGCCAGCAGTACATCGCGGATCTCGTGCACCGAGTTGGGGATCGCCGCGTCCGGGCAGACGAGCGCGCATTCCAGGCAGCCGGTGCACGAGGACGGATCGAACACTGGCACGGTGCGCCGGAACAGGCCCTTGTCCTTATAGGCAGCGGTGCCGGCCGGCATGAACAGTCCCGCGCCGGGCAGCACCGGTGCCTCGGCGATGGTGCCCTCCCGGAACGGCCGCGCGGTCACCTGCTCGTAGTACTCCGGGTCGAACAGGCCGCTGGTGCGGGGCGAGGTGCTGGCCGGGCACATCGCGGCCGACAATTCCACCGAGGGCGCTGCCGTGACCGCCGCCGGGGAGCCGGTGCTGCCCGAGGATTCGATGACCGCGTGGTCGACCTCCCGGGTGGCGGCAATGCCGTCGGCGATGACGGCCATGTTCGCCTCCACCACGGCCTTGCCCTTGCGGCCGAACTTCTTCTCGATCTGGGCGCGCACCTTGGCGAGGATCTCCTCGCGGCTGGCCCCCGCGGCCACCCGGTCCACGTGCGCCACCAGCGCGCCGATGAACGCGATGCCCATCATCCGGATTTCCAGGTCGGGGGTCGGCGCATGGTCCTTGGCGACCGCGAACGCGTCGATGAGGAACAGCCGGATGTTCCGGGACCGGATCGTGCGGCGCGCCCCGGCGGGCAGCTCCCGCCAGGCCTGCTCGGGAGAGGACGAGGACTGCAGCATGAGCGTGCCGCCCTCGACCAGGCCCTTGAGCGGGTTGGCGTGCACGAACGCCTTGTGGTCCGGGCAGATGACGATCTCGACGTCTTCCAGCTCGGCGTTCGTCACCAGCACCGGCTCCGGGGAGAGGGTGATGTAGTAGTTCGTCGGGGCGCCGGACTTCTCCGAGCCGTACTTGGGAGCCGATTTGCTGCGCATGCCCAGCACCCCGGCCAGGATGTCGGTGACGAGCTTGCCGGTGGCGATGGTGCCGTACCCGCCGACCGAGTGGAACCTGATCCGCATCGCCTCCTCGGGCAGCAGGCGCGGGTTCTCCCCGGCGGGCAGCGCCATGAGCTGCGTCTCGGGGTAGGCGGCCCGCAGCCGCTCCTGGAGCCCGGCCAGCCCGGGGGCCGGGTGCTCGTCGAAGAACTGGCTGCCCAGGTACACCAGCGGCGCCGGCGCGCCCGAGGCGAGGTTCTCGAAGGCGGCGACCAGGTGCCGCGGCTGCAGGTCGTGCCCGCCCAGGCCGAAGATCGCGGTGGTGACGACCGGTAGCTGCGTGATCGGCGGCACGCCCGGGTGGCGCGGCACGGTCGCGTTCTCGTGGGCGTGGAAGAGCGCCTGGGTGACCAGCGAGGTCAGCGTGGTCGCGTCGGAGCGTTCGAGCACCATGACGGCCCGGGCGCGCCGCAGCGCCGCCGCGACCTCGGCCTCGGGGAAGGGCTGGAGGCACTTGATCGAGACCAGCCCGGCCTTCAGGCCCTGGGCGCGCAGATAGGGCAGCACGGCGCGCACGTCATCGCACACCGAGCCCAGCGCGACCATGACGTAGTCGGCGTCCTCACAGCCGTACGTCATCACCGGGTCGTACTGACGGCCGGTGAGCTGGGCGTATTCGTCCATCGCCCGGCGCACCAGGGCCGGGACGGCGGCCGCGAAGTGGGTCCGGTGATCCACCGAGCCGGCCTGGAAGTCGGGCTGGTTCTGCACCGGCCCGGTCAGGCCCGGGTTGTCCGGGTCGACCAGCGCGGGCACGAGCTGCCGGGTGCCCTTCTCGTGGGCGCCGAGCCACTGCCGCCGCCACCGGCCGCGCAACTCCGGCGGCACCCACGGGCTGGTCGCCCCGATCCGCTCCCCGGCGTTGTCGGCCTCCACCGCATCGGCGTTGGCCTCCAGGTAGGCCCGCAGCGCGGCAGCGTCCGCCGCAGGGATGTCCCCGGCGTTGCGGTCCAGCCAGCCGGTCAGCTCGAACACGCGGCCCTTAGCCCCGAACAGCAGTTCCTGGGCCACGGTCGGGCAGGGGATCCGCCCGGCCGGGTCGCCGAGGTAGTCGCGCAGCAGCTCCGGCTCGGGCAGCCGCGCCTCGCACAGCATGTGGCTGGTGGAGAACCCGTCCATCGCGTTGGCGACCGGGATCAGCGACAGCGACGACACCCGGTAGGAGATGGCGGCCAGGTCGGCGGCTTCCTGGGGATTGGCGCCGAACAGCACGGTGTACCCCGAGCCGAGCAGGGCATACACGTCGTCGTGGCCGGCCATGACGTTGAGCGAATGCCGGGAGACCACGCGCGCGGCCACCTGCAGCACGAAACCGCCGACCTTCTTGCCGACGGTGACGTAGTGCGACTCCATCGCGTAGAGGATTCCCTGGCTCGATGAGGCGTTCGAGATGTATGCCCCGCCGGTCAGCGCGGCGCCCAGCGCCCCGCTCTGCGCGGAGTGCTCGCCCTCGGGCTCGAAGAAGAACGGCAGGCGGCCCCAGACGTTGAGGCGGCCCTCTGCCCGGGCAGCCTCGTAGAGTTCCGAGATCTCGGTGGAGGGGGTGATGGGGTAGCCGATGACCCCGCCGCAGACGTGGCTCATCACATGGGCGACCGCCCCGTTGCCGTGAATCACCACGGGGATTCCCGGGTAGGCGGGGGCGGGTGACGATGCCTGGGGTGCCGGGGTGGTCAAGGGCTGCATGGATTGCCTCCAGTCGTGCGGCTCCGCGCTCCGGAGGCGGCGGGCCGGCCTTTTAAGTACCGCAGTGCCGCCCGCCCCGCGGCCTCCGCGCCACGAGTATCGGCCCTATCTTGCCCCGGCGAGGAGGGCAGCGGCAGGGACGTAGTTCCCGGTGTGGCGCCGTCGTGCCCCCGGGGTGCTGCCCGCGGCCAGGCACGCACGAGGCGCGCCGGCCACGGCAACGCCAATACGGTTGCCGCCGTAAGCGCTGCTGTTGAATAGGCGCATGAGCGTCGAGGAGATCCCGGCCAGCGGCGATGCCACCAGCGTGCGCTGGCGGGCAGCGGCTGTGCTGGCCGTGTTCACGGCGGCGTTCTCAGGGTTCGGGTGGGCGCAGTGCGCACATGCGCAGCGGGTCGGTCCCGTGGGAGTGATCAGTCACCTGCAGAGCGTTATCAGCGCTGGTGACGAGGCTGCGCTGCGGTCGCTGCTGGCCGGGTCGGCCGATGATGCGGTCGATGCCCTGATGCAGCGGCTGGCCTCGATCCCGGCTGAGAGCCGCCGGGGAGCCTACGTCTCGTCGGTGTCGGCCGTGGGAGAGGCAACGTATCTGTATAGCGTCTCCGTCGTGCTCAATCCTGTCGATACAGTCGGCTCGACGCAGCGGTTCCTCGCCTCCCCGGCGGCCGACCCGTCGCTGGCTGACACGGTCTTCAAGGCCAGGCCGTACGTGGTGACCGTGAACGTCGGCTCAGCCGCCTCGCGCCGGGGATGAGGAACGGCCCCGGCCTTCCTTGTGCGGGGGAAGCGCCAGGGCCGTTCCTAGGGCCGGTCATGCGTTCGCGCGGACGGCGGCGACGAGCTGGTCGAGCATCGTGCTCACCTCGTCGGTGCGGCGCGAGGCCGGCGCGAAGCCTTCCTGGCCGAAGTCGGTGAACAGCGACAGCGACACCTGGGCGCGCACGTCGTGCATGGCGAAGTTGGAGATGATCGTCCGCCAGTGCTCCACCGCGCGGATGCCGTTGTCGGCGCCGTAGCCGATGAAGGCCACCGGCTTGCCGGACCATTCGCTGCCGAGGCTGTCGAAGGCGTTCTTGAATGCCGCCGGGACGGAGTGGTTGTGCTCGCTGGTGACGAACACGAACCCGTCGCAGGCGTCGATCGCCTGGCTCCACGCGTTCACCTGCGGTGACTCGTACCGCTTGCCGGCCGCCATCGGCGGGGTGGCGGTGGTCAGCAGGGGAACGTCGAAGCTCTTGAGGTCGATGAGCTCGTACGTGGCGTCGTCGCGCTGGGAGGCGATGTCGTACGCCCACTGCCCGACCGCCGGGCCGAGACGGCCGTCGCGGATGGAACCGACGATGATCCCGATCTTCATGCGAGAACCCATTTCGTTGAAGTGGCAACTACATGCCGCACCCTACCCAATGATCCTGCCCGGCGATAGGAGGGCTGCCGCGCGA
>CAMCQD010000217.1 GCA_945876925.1 uncultured Dermatophilus sp. | reverse complement strand
ACCAGGAAGCCGAAGGCCGCCGCTCCCAGCTGATGCAGCAGGGACCCGAAGTAGATCAGCAGCGGGCCGCGGTCACCGATCCCCTCGGGCAGGTTGGCCAGGCTGTTGTTGATCACGACATCGGCGCTGACCTCGGTGATGTTCCAGCCGCCCACCAGGAAGCCGAGCGCGATGAGCAGACCGCCCGCGGCGACGAACGGCACCATGTAGCTGACGCCGGTGAGCAGCACCTGCTTGAGCCGGGACCCCCAGCCCAGGCCGCCGCTGCCCGCGCCGGAGGAGGATGCGGCTGCGGCGGAGGCGTCCCCGCCGACCTTGCGCGAGTTGGGGTCGTCGGCGGCGGCGATGGCCTCGGCGAGCATGACCTTGGGCTCGTTGATGGCGCGCTTGACGCCCGACTCGATGACCGGCTTGCCGGCGAACCGCTCCCGGCCCTTGACCCCGACATCGGTGGCGAAGATGACCGCCTCGGCGGCCGCGATCGTCTCCGGGCTGAACGGCGTGGTCGCCGAGGAGCCCTGGGTCTCGACCTGGACGTCGATCCCTTCTTCCTGCCCGGCCTGGGTGAGTGAGTCAGCGGCCATGTAGGTGTGCGCGATACCGGTCGGGCAGGCCGTGATCGCCACGATGCGCCGGACCTTCCCGCCGCCGGCGCCGGCCTGCGCGGGGGCCGGGGCCGCGGGCGTGGCGGCGGCCGCGGCGGGCGGCTCGACCACGTCCGTGACCAGCTTGACGATCTCCTCGGCGCTGGCGGCTGAGCGCAGCGCCGCCAGGAAGTCCTTCTTCACCAGGGCCCGGGCCAGCTTGGTGAGCAGCTTCATGTGATCGGCGCCGCCGCCCTCCGCAGCCGCGATGAGGAAGACCAGGTCGGCCGGGCCGTCCTTGGCGCCGAAGTCGACCGGATTGGACAGCCGGGCGAAGCCGAGCGAGCCGGTATTGACAGCTGCGCTGCGGCAATGCGGGATAGCGAAGCCGCCGGGCAGGCCGGTCGCCGACTTGCCTTCGCGGGCCATGGCGTCAGCGGTCAGGCCGGCGGCCTCGGCGCGGCCGGTGGCGGCCACGAGGCCTGCCAGCGAGGCGATGACGTCGGCCTTGGTCGAGCCCAGGTCAGCGTCGAGGGCGACCATCTCCGGGGTGATCAGGGGAGGGGACGAGGAGTCGCTCATCGGTTTCCTTCCAGGTGTGTTGCGAGGGGATCGGTGCCAGAGGGTGACGGCCTGGCGCCGGGGTCGCGTCACCGCAGCTGCGGTGCCACATGAGGTGACGCCGGCCTGGCTGAACGATTCAGGAGGGCACCGCCGCAGGCAGTCCGGCCGGCGGCGGGATCCAGTGAGGAGCGGGCAGTGAGCCCAGCCTCAGGAAAGCTGCTCGATGACAACCGCGCCGGGGTCAGTCTGCTCCGGGGCGGGAACCGCCGAACCGGCCAGGGCGGCCGCCCCGGACCCGTAGGCGACCGCGCGCCGCAGGCAATCGGCCGGGGCGTCGCCAGCGGTCTGGGCCAGCACGAACCCGGCGACCGAGGAGTCGCCGGCTCCCACCGTGCTGCGCGGGACGGTGGGCGGCGGGGTCGCCTTCCAGGCCCCCTCAGCGGTGATGAGGGCCGCGCCGGCGGCGCCGAGCGTGGCCAGCACCGCGCCGACGCCGCGCTCGACGAGGTTGCGCCCGGCGGCCAGCACCGGTGCCAGATCACCTTCGGCGGCGCGGGCCTCCAGTTCCCCGGCGTCGGCCCCGGTCAGCTGGGCGAGCTCGTCGGAGTTAGGCTTGAGCAGGTCAGGGGCAGCCACCGGCAGCCCCTGCGCCAGCGCGAGCAGGGGCGCGTCGGAGGTGTCCACCGCGATCTTCACCGGCAGCGGACGCAGCGCGCGCACGAGGTCGACGTAGAAATCGACCGGCGCCCCCGGGGGAAGCGACCCGGACAGCACGACCCAGGCGGCCCGCTGCGCCGCGACCAGCAGCGCGCCGCGCATGGCGTTGCATTCCTGCACGCTCAGCTCGCCGCCGGGCTCGTTGAGCTTGGTGGTGGTGCCGTCCGGTTCGGTGACGGTCAGGTTGGTGCGCACGGCGGAGGCCACGTCGACCGCGCTGAACGGGATGCCGCGTAGCTCGAGCAGGGTGAGGATGTGGTCGCGGGGCGCGGCCGGGAGGACTGCCAGCACGGGTTCACCGGCGAGCTGGATGCAGCGGGCCACGTTGACGCCCTTGCCTCCCGGCTCGATGGTCACCTCCCCGAGACGGTGCATCGCCCCCCGCTTGAGCGCGGTGTTCAGCGTGGCGGTCCGGTCCAGGCTCGGATTGGCGGTGAGGGTGACGATCATCGTGTGCGCACCTTTCGGTCGGTCGTCGCTGGCACCGCGGCCGCGAGCATGCCCCCGGGACGAACGCGCCCGGGATGGTCATCGCCGCGGGAATCGTCTCGAAATCCCAGATCAGGCCGCGTCCGCTCTCACGGTACGCGGGCTGGCCCGCGCCAGTGCGCGCTTCGCGCCTACTCATCCGCCCCGGCCACCGCGCCCGGCCGCCCGCGGAACGACTGGCCCGCAGGTGCCAGGGCACGCCAGAACGGAAATACCCAGAGAAAAACAGACGCCGACATCGACTCCCTCGCCGATAAAAACCACAGTATCGGACGGAACCTCGCTGTCAAGAGTCTGTGATTGTTTCCGTTTGGAACTGATTTCGTCCTCTTCGGGCTACCGGTGGGATAGGCTCGGCGGACACCGTCCCGGCCAGCAACGACGCAGCACGAGGAGCACCTATGACGTCCGACACACCCATCCAGGAACGCGTGATCCGCGGCACCGGAGTCGTCCCCGGGATCGGTTACGCTCCGGCTGCCTGGAAGCGCGAGCGCGTCCAGGATCTGGGTCCCACCGACCCGGTCCCCGAAGAGTCGCGGGAAAGCGAAGCGGAGAAGATCGTCGCCGCCGCCGAGGTCGTCGGCGAGCGCCTGGAGCAGCGCGCTGGCGCCGCCACCGGCGTAGCCAGCGAGGTGCTGGCCGCCACCGCCTCACTGGCACGGGACCGCGGCTGGCGCCGGGCGGCCGCCAACCTCGTCCGCAAGGATGGCGTGCCCGCGGCGCACGCCACCAGCAGGGCCATCGCGACGTTCATCGAGCGATTCGAGAAGCTCGGCGGGCTGATGGCCGAGCGCGCCACCGACCTGCGCGATGTGAGCGACCGGGTGATCGCCCAGATCCTCGGCGAGCCCGAGCCGGGCGTCCCGGTACCCTCGGCCCCGGCGGTGCTGCTCGCCGACGACCTCGCGCCGGCCGACACCGCCGGGCTCGACCCCGAGCTCATCGTGGGCCTGGTCACTACCCTGGGCGGCCCGACGAGCCACACCGCGATCATCTGCCGTCAGCTGGGCATCCCGTGCGTCGTCGCGACCAGCGAGCTGTCTCCCAGCGCGGTCCACACCGGCGACCTGGTGCTGGTCGACGGCGAGGCCGGCACCCTCACCGTGGGCGCGGACGAGGCCGTCGCCCGGGGGCTGGTCGAGGCCGAGGCGGCGCGGCGCGAGGCGATCCGCTCGTGGCGGGGCCCCGGCCGCACCGCCGACGGGGAGCCCATCCAGCTGCTGGCCAACATCCAGGACGGGGCCGGTGCCCGGCGGGCCGCCGCCACCCAGGCGGAGGGAGTCGGCCTGTTCCGCACGGAGCTGGCCTTCTTCCACACAGACAGCGAGCCCAGCGTCGAGGACCAGAGCGAGATCTACAGCGAGATCCTGGACGCGTTCAGCGACCGCAAGGTCGTCATCCGCACCCTGGACGCCGGCTCGGACAAGCCCCTGAAGTTCGCCTCGATGGAGGACGAGGAGAACCCGGCCCTGGGCGTGCGCGGCGTGCGCATCCCGCTGACCGGCAACATCAAGCTGCTCACCAACCAGCTCGACGGCATCGCGGCCAGCATCCGGAAAGCCCGCGGCGAGGGTCACTCCCCGGCCGTGTGGGTGATGGCCCCCATGGTCGCCACGGTCGACGAGGCCAGGCGGTTCGGTGACCTCTGCCGGGAACGCGGCATCATCCCCGGCATCATGGTCGAGGTCCCGGCGGTGGCCCTCAAGGCCCGGGCGTTCCTCAAGTACGTCGACTTCATGTCGATCGGCACCAACGACCTCACCCAGTACGCGATGGCCGCCGACCGGATGGCCCCCCAGCTGGCCACCCTCACCGACCCGTGGCAGCCCGCGGTACTGACGCTGGTCGCGCAGACCGCCGCAGCCGGCCAGGAAACCGGCAAGCCGGTCGGCGTCTGCGGTGAGGCCGCAGCCGATCCGCTGCTGGCCTGCGTCCTGGTCGGCATGGGCGTCACCTCCCTGTCAATGGCCGCCTCGGCAGTCGCGCCCGTGGGCGCCCGCCTGGCCACGGTGACCAGGGAGCAGTGCCGCGCCGCCGCAGCCGCGGTCATGGACGCCGAGACCGCCGCGGAGGCCAAGGAACTGGCTGCCGCCGCGCTCAAGGCCGCGAGCTGACGCGCAGCGGAACGCACCCGGCGGAGCCGGTGCGGGCGGGATGCCCGTACCGGCTCCGCCAGGGACCCGGATGGCCCCGCCGGCG
>CAMCQD010000216.1 GCA_945876925.1 uncultured Dermatophilus sp. | reverse complement strand
ACCCTCCCGATCCTGGAACGCACCCGGCCCGACTCCGGCACCGGACTGGCCGAATGGTGGACCACCCACGGACAGCCCGATGACACCAGCTGGGCTGCCACCACCTACGCCGAACTCATCAACCGCGCCGGCCCCGCCGGCGAACGCCACGCCACCACCCTCTCCCTCTCCCTCGACATGAAGGCAGCGGCGAGGCAGATCCGCACCGCCGGCGGCGGCATCCGCGGCGCCGCCGCCGTCCTCCGCCAAGAAATGAACACCCTCACCGCCGCCCTCCGATCAGCCGACCTCACCCCATCTGGTTGGCTCACCCCCGGCCAGATCGCCGTGATCCTGCGCTCGGCCTACGACCCCGCCATCGCCGCCACCCTGGAACGCCACGGCCAGATCGGCCACGACCTCGCCACCGCCGGACCGGTCGCGGTCAACGAAACCTGGAGTCGTATCCGCACCGACTCCGCCCACCACGCCGTGCTGTGGATCAGCGAATGGCCCCGCTCCATGGTCTACCCAGGCTTCCTCTCACCCATCCTGCTCTCCAGCGGAATCCAACGATCGTTCTCCCTGATCTGCACCCCCATGCGCTCCGACCAAGCCGCCCGCGACATCCGCAAGAAGAAAGTCGAACACATCTCCGACCAAGCCCAACGCGCCAAAATCGGACAGATCGAAGACGCCTCCCAGACCGCCGAATACCACGACGTACTCCAACAAGAAGCCGACCTCACCGCCGGCCACGGCATCCTGCGCTACACCGGCCTCATCACCATCACCGCCACCACGATCGAAGACCTCGACGCCCACGTCGCCGCCCTCGAACAAGCCGCCATCCAAGCCAACTGCGAAACCCGACTGCTCGCCGGACAACAAGCCCAAGCCTTCACCGCCGCAGCCCTACCCCTCTGCCGCCAAGTCTGACGACCAGGAAGGGTGGGGTCATTCAGGCACTGTGACGAGGCAAAAGGGATGGCCTGCGGGGTCAGCGTAGATGCGCCAGGCTTTCGGGCCTGGGTCCAACACGTCAGTGAGTGGGTGGCCACCTGCTGCTTCGACGACGGCACACGCCTCCGAGAGGTCATCGACCAGCAGGTCAAAGTGAACCTGCAGCTCGCCTCTATGTCCCGGCCACTGCGGGGGTTCGTAATCGGAGACACGATGGAAAGAGAGGCGTCCGACAGGCTCCCAGTCCAGCGTCAACCACTGGTCATCACCGGTGGCCGGTGCAAGATCCAGGACCTTCTGCCAGAAGAGTGCTTCCGTAATCGGGTCCTTGCACTCAAAGACGAGTTGCGTGAGGCGTCCGATTGCTGGCATCTCTCTATGCTAGGACGCATCCCCTGACCAGCCGAACGGTTCTATCGGGGTGCAGGGTGCTCACCGCGTGACGCCTGACCGATCGCATGGGCAAAGCGGGAGTTCATCGGGTCGTGCAGGTCGAACCACTCGATCGCTGCGAGTTCGTCGACGTGCGCTCGATACAGCTCGGGCCACGCTTCCCCAAGAACTTCGGTGTTGGTCGGTGTCGCGTATCCCAATGCGTCGCCGGCGACGGGAACCAACCGATCGCCAAAGTGCGTCAACGTGTTCCAGAGACGGTGCCGCCCATTGGTGATGGGCTCGAACCAGGGGTCGACGCACACTGCTTCGGCGGCAGAGAACCATGAGGTCACGATGTGCCGCTCAGTCCTCGTCAGTGGTTCCAGCACCGGGGCCGTCACCATTCCGTAGTACGTGTCGTCATCTTCATCGATGGTCCACCGCCCCGCGGCAAGCTCGTCTCCGACCAGGGCAACGGCATAGGCAATCAGTCCCCAGCGCTGCTCGAAGGTGTCACTCCAACGAGGTTCACGGTGATCCTCCTGATCCGGGTCTTCAAGCACCCATTCTCGAACGTGCTGCGCTGCGCCTCTCCACCAGAACGCGGGCATCCACACAGGAACTGACAACTCCATGAGCACCTCGCATCCCTCGAATCGGCTGTCCACCATCACAGCCATTAGAGGACACCATGGCACACCTCCCTCGTAGGCGTACCGCCGATGCGTAGAGAGGACTGTTGGGATGGCGACGTTTGTTGATCCGGTTGCTGATGCTGCTGAGGCCTATGAGGGGTTGCGGGGGTTGGCGCACGCGACTCGCACGTTTGAGGATCCGGCTGACACGTTTCGGGTGTTGGCGGAGGTGTCGGGGTCGGTGCGGCTGTTGCGGCAGGTGTTGGACCAGCTGTCTCGTGCTCATGCTGATCACCGCGATATCGCGTTCACCGATGACCGTGTGCCAGCGGAGGCGGTGGCGTTGGCAGCGGCGGATGAGTTGCATCAGGCCGCCGACGGGCTGGATGAGGTCGCTGATCGGGTGATGCGCGCACACGAAGCGTCCGGTCGGATCGCCTGGCACACCCACAGCAGCCCTGAGTCCGAGTATTCGCGGCGGTGGGTGAATGTGGTGTTCCTCCAGGGCGCCGAGGCCGATGAGGTGCTGGAGCTGATTGATGTGGAGGGGGTGCAGGCGGGGATTGCGCATCTGGCGCAGTGGGATTTCGGCGACGAAACCACGGCGGCGGCGTTCGTGAACGGTGAGGTGTATGACGAGCTGCCGGGCGGGCAGTGGGATCGTAGCTTCGAGGCCGACGGGTATGTGCTGACTTACAACCCGCAGATGGGGTATGTCGGGCTGGTCCGCGAACGCCCCGACAGCACGCCCTCACCCGACGAGGAGGAGGTCGTCGCTGCGCGGGACGCTTTCAGTGGTGTCACCTCTGAGTCTCCGCGTCGGGCAGTTGCGGGCACGGATTGGTTCACGCCCCCGACGGGCGGAGCAGCAGCAACGTCGTCTTCGGTGGGGCGGTGTTGGTGTCCCCGGCCGCTGAGCGGCGGAAGGCCCGTAAGGCTCGTCGTCAGGCTGCCGCCCGGTTGCAGGCGGAGCAGGCCAGGGTCGAGCGTGAGGCGGCGAAGGCGAAAGCGGCGGCGGAACGGGAGGAGCGCAAGGCAACGACGTTTCTGCCGGCGGCCGGTGAGGCGGGGCCAGCAGCGTTGCGGTCGCCCGGACGGTTGCGACTGCCGCGGCATCAGGACACCTCGGCCACGTTGGCCGGTGCGTATCCGTTCATGGCCGAAGGCGGTCTCGGGTCGGATGGGGTGTTCGTCGGGCAGGACCTGTATTCGGGTGGCAGTTTCGTCTACGACCCGTGGGTCCTCTATGCCCGCGGGATCATCACCGCCCCGAACCTGGTGCTCGCGGGGATCGTCGGATCAGGCAAATCGTCGCTGGCGAAGTCGCTGTATACGCGGTCGTTGCCGTTCGGGCGCCGCGTCTACGTCCCCGGCGACCCCAAGGGCGAACACACCGCGGTGGCCGAAGCGGTGGGTGGGAAGGCGATCGTGCTCGGCCACGGCCTCCACACCCGCCTGAACCCGCTCGATGAGGGCCACCGCCCCGGCGGGCTCACCGACCAAGAGTGGGCGAGCACCGTCGCTTCCCGGCGCCGTGACCTCATCGGTGCACTGGCCGAAACGGTGCTGGCGCGGGGATTGACGCCGTTGGAGCACACCGCCATCGACCTCGCCCTCACCGCCACCGTGGCGGAGAACGAGGTGCCGATCCTTCCGATGGTCGTCGACCACATCCTCGCCCCCAGCCACGATCCCGACGGGCGCCTGGCCGAGGACGGGCGCCTGGTCGGCCACGCTCTGCGGCGTCTGGTGGCCGGTGATCTCGCCGGTCTGTTCGACGGCCCCTCCACCGTGGCGTTCGACCCGGATCTGCCGATGATCAGCCTGGACCTGTCCCGGGTGACGGAGAACTCCACCCTCATCAGCGTGTTGATGACCTGCAGTTCGGCGTGGATGGAATCCGCGCTATTGGACCCCAACGGTGGGCAGCGGTGGGTGATCTATGACGAGGCCTGGCGACTGATGTCTCACCCGGCGTTGTTGAAGCGGATGGATGCGCATTGGCGCCTGGCCCGGCATTACGGGATCGCGAACATGCTCATCTTCCACAAACTCTCTGACCTCGACAACGTCGGCGACGAAGGCTCCGCCATGCGTTCCCTCGCCAACTCGCTGTTGGCGAATGCGGAGACGCGGATCGTCTACCGCCAAGAGTCCGATCAGCTCGGCCCCACCGCCACCGCGCTCGGGCTGACCGGCACCGAACAAGCCCTGCTGCCGAACCTCGGGGTGGGCCAGGGGCTGTGGCGGATCAAGAACCGCTCGTTCGTGATCCAACACCAGCTCCACCCCGGAGAGCTGGAGCTGTTCGACACCAGCAGCCGCCTCACCGCAGGAGTCAAGTAATGCCCAAACTTCCCACCCTGAGACACCGCCGCAACGACACGAGCGAGTCAGTGCCGGTGGTGCTGCGGCACGTGGTCATCACCGTCGACATCACCGGCACCCTGACCGTGACCGCCGACCAACAGCCATACCTTCCGCCGGCGGGTGAGGTGTGGGGTCGGGGTGACTTCGCGACCATCCTCGATGACCTCACCGAGCACCGCCACGTCCCCGTCCGGGTGGATGTCTATGAGTCCGACGGCAGTCACTTCACCGACATCAT
>CAMCQD010000215.1 GCA_945876925.1 uncultured Dermatophilus sp. | reverse complement strand
GTCAGCGCATTCAGGCGGGCAAGACGGATAGCCTGGCGCAGGTGACCGAGCCGACTTCGCCCAGTACCCCCGCAGACCCCCAGCTCGACGCCCTCCGCGCCGGGGACGCGTTCGAGGGGGCATCCGTGCAGTTCGGAGCCGCGATGAGCGCCTCCGCGGACGGATCACCCAGCCCGCACCCCGACGTGCCAGTGAATCTGCCGCTGTCCGTGATGAACCGGCATGGCCTGGTGGCCGGCGCCACCGGTACCGGCAAGACCAAGACGCTGCAGCTGCTGGCCGAGCAGCTGTCAGCCAACGGCGTGCCGGTGTTCCTGGCCGATATGAAAGGCGACCTGTCCGGGCTGGCCCAGGCCGGGGAGTCCAGTGAGAAGCTGCTCGCCCGGACCAGCACCATCGGCCAGGACTGGGCGGGCAAGGCGTTCCCGTGCGAGTTCTTCACCCTCGGCGGGCTGGGCACGGGAATCCCGATCCGGGCCACGATCACCTCCTTCGGCCCCATGCTGCTGTCCAAGGTGCTCGGGCTGAACGCGACCCAGACCTCCAGCCTGGGCCTGGTCTTCCACTACGCCGACAAGAACGGCCTGGCCCTGCTGGACCTGAAGGACCTGCGCGCGGTCGTGCAGCACCTCACCTCCGATGAGGGCAAGGCCGACCTGAAATCCCTGGGCGGCCTGTCCCCGGCGACGGCCGGGGTCATCCTGCGTAAGCTGATCGCCTTCTCCGACCAGGGCGCCGACGCCTTCTTCGGCGAGCCCGAGCTGAACACCGCCGACCTGCTGCGCACCGCCCCGGACGGGCGCGGCATCATCTCCATCCTGGAGCTGCCTGCGGTGCAGGACCGTCCGGCGCTGTTCTCCACCTTCCTCATGTGGCTGCTGGCCGACCTGTTCGCGGACCTGCCCGAGGTCGGCGACGTCGCCAAGCCGTCCCTGGTGTTCTTCTTCGACGAGGCGCACCTGCTGTTCAAGGACGCCAGCAAGGAGTTCCTCGCGCAGATCGAGCAGACCGTGCGGCTCATCCGCTCCAAGGGCGTGGGCGTCTTCTTCGTTACCCAGACCCCGCGGGACGTGCCCGCCGGCGTGCTGGCCCAGCTCGGTAACCGGGTGCAGCACGCCCTGCGCGCCTTCACCCCCGAGGACGCCAAGGCGCTCGCGGCGACTGTCAAGACGTTCCCTAAGAGCGGATACCAGCTCGATTCGCTGCTCACCTCGCTGGGCACGGGCGAGGCCGTGATCACGGTGCTTTCCGAGCGCGGCGCCCCCACCCCGGTGGCGTGGACCCGGATGCGGGCACCGCAGTCGCTCATGGCCCCGGCCGCGGACGCGACCCTGCACGGCATCAGCGGATCCTCCCCGCTGCGCGCCACATACGGCGAGGCGATCGACCGGGAGTCCGCCTATGAACTGCTCACCGCCAGGCTGGCTGCCGCTGCCGCGACGACCGCGGCCCCGCCGGCGGCCACGCCTCCCGCCCCGGAGCCCGCGCCGGAACCGGAGGCGCGCCGCCCCCGGCGGGCGGAACCCGCCGAGGAGGAGAAGCCCAGCGTGGTCCAGCAGGTCCTGGGCTCCTCGATGTTCAAGTCGATGATGCGCAGCGCCGGCACCGTCATCGGCCGCGAGATCACCCGGACCCTGTTCGGCACCGCCAGGCGCAGCCGCTGAGGCGTTGCCCTCATCCGGTCTCGTCCGGTTCGCTGCTCATATCTACCCTTGGGGTATATGGGCACTCCAGCAGACGAGCAGACGGCCGCTGATTCCGTGCCGGGCGGCCACATCAGGCTGGGCGGACCCGGCGCTGAGACGGAATCGCCGCACGATCTGCTCATCGCCGTTGTCGACCGGCGTGGCCTGCGCGCGCGCCGGAGCGGCGACCAGGCACGGATCGACCCGCCCCAGCGGCCCGGAACTGCGGCTGCGCGGGCCGGGCTCGACGTCGGCGCCCTCGTCAAGACGCTCAGCCCGCTGCTGCCGCCCGGGAACCCGCCCGCGCAGGTGGTCGTCGCGGTGCAGGACGTCGCCCGGGTGCTCGATCCGGCCCTGCTGCGCGACCGTCTCGGCGCTGCCGCGAACGCGCCTGCGGTGGTGTGCGACTCGATGGTGACGACGCTGTTCGGCGCGCTCGGCGAGGTCGGCCCGGGGACGGTGGCGGACCTGGGCGTCGGGGTCGGCGGACTGGCCACCGACCTGGGCGCGGTGTGGCACCGGATCGACGGCTGGGGCCCCATCCTCGGTGACCGGGGCTCGGCCGCCTGGGTCGGGGCGCAAGGGCTCTCGGCGGCGCTGCGCGCCCGGGACGGGGTGCCCGGCGGATCGGATCAGCTGCTCGAGGCGGGCCGTCACTCCTTCGGTGACGAATCGCGCTGGCCGGAGCTGCTGGAGGAGAACCCCGCCGCCGAGGTGCTGGCCGACTTCGCGCCCGTGGTGGGTGAGGTCGCCGAGCGTGGCGACGAGGTCGCCCGGGCGATCGTCATGCTGGCCGGGGAGCACCTGGCCGACGTGCTCTGCGCGGGGGAGCAGGTAGTGCCGGGCGCGCCGATCACCGCTACCGGTGAGCTACTGCTCGTCCGGGCGGTCAAGGTGGCGCTGGCCTCGGCGCTGGGCAAGCGGACGCGCTTCCTCACCCCGGCTTTCGGCGACTCCCTCGCCGGGGCCCGTCACCTGGGCAACTACCTCGCTGGCGGGGGGACGTTGCCGCACCGCCCGCCGCTGGTCTATGTGCAGGGCCAGTCCGCCCTCACATCCTGACGCCGTCATGGCGTGCCCGGGATCCGCAAGCCGCTAGCTAGCCGGCCCGGAGCAGCGCCGGCGTGCCGGCCCGCGCCTTCCGGGGCCACGGGGCGAGGAACGGCTGGCTGCTGAACCCGGAGCCGGGCGGGGCACGGCGAAGGCCCCGGTGCTGGGACGCCCAGCGCCAGGGCCTTCGGCTACGCGCGGAGGATAGGGGATTTGAACCCCTGAGGGTGGTTAACCCAACACGATTTCCAATCGTGCGCACTAGGCCGCTATGCGAATCCTCCGCGGAGAATCCTACCCGAGGGGTACCGGCCGGGCCGAATCGCCTGCGGAAGCGCTGCCAGCGGGCGGCATGCCCGCACCCAGCGCCGGCGGGGCAGGGCACCGTGAGCTCAGGCCGCTACCGGCTCCGGGTGCCTGCCAGGCCGGGACGCCGCTGCGGTCCTGCCCGGCGGGGTTCGCACGTGCCGTCCGGCTCGGATACAGTTGGTCACCGGACCCCTCGTGCGGTGGTACCTCACTGAACTCCCCCAGGGCAGGAATGCAGCAAGGGTAGGTGAGCTCTTCCAGGTGCGCGAGGGGTCCTTCGCATCCGGTCGCAGAGGCAGGCGCGGCCCGGGCTGGCTGAACGTGCGCGCTGCGGCGCTATCCCGGGACACTGGCATCTGGCCGGGTGGCACCGGGGGAGTGTGACGGTGCCTACCGCTAGGGTCGGGAACGTGACCCAAGCTCTGTATCGCCGCTACCGACCGCAGACGTTTGCCGACGTCATCGGCCAGGAGCACGTGACAGGGCCATTGCAGCAGGCCCTCGCCAGCGGCCGGGTCGGTCACGCCTACCTCTTCAGCGGTCCGCGGGGCTGCGGTAAGACCACCAGCGCCCGTATTCTCGCCCGGTGCCTCAACTGCCAGGACGGCCCGGCCGCCCAGCCGTGCGGCGAATGCCCCTCGTGCGTGGCCCTGGCCCGCGGCGGCCCGGGCAGCGTCGACGTCATCGAGATCGACGCCGCCAGCCACGGCGGGGTCGACGACGCCCGTGACCTGCGCGAGAAGGCCGCCTACGGACCGGCCCAGTCGCGCTACCGGGTGTACATCATCGACGAGGCGCACATGGTCACCCCGCAGGGGTTCAACGCGCTCCTCAAGATCGTCGAGGAGCCGCCCGAGCACGTGAAGTTCATCTTCGCCACCACCGAGCCGGACAAGGTCATCGGCACCATCCGCTCGCGGACCCACCACTACCCGTTCCGGCTGGTGCCCCCTGCCCGGCTGCAGGAATACCTCGGATCGGTGTGCGCCAGCGAGGGAGCCGAGGTCGAGCCGGGGGTGCTCTCGTTCGTGGTCCGGGCCGGCGGCGGCTCGGTGCGCGACAGTCTCTCGGTGCTCGACCAGCTCATGGCCGGCTCGGCGGGCACGCTCACCTACGCCGGGGCGGCGGCGCTGCTCGGCTTCACCGAGGGCGAGCTGCTCGACGCTACCGTGGAGGCCATCGCCGCCCGCGACGGCGCCGCAGTGTTCCGGCAGATCGACAAGGTGATCGAAACCGGGCACGACCCGCGCCGGTTCGTCGAAGACCTGCTGGAGCGTTTCCGTGACCTCATCGTCACCTCCGCGATCGGCTCAGCCGGCGGCGGGTCGCTCCCGGCCGTGCTGCGCGGCCTGCCCGAAGATCAGCTCGACCGGCTGCGGCAGCAGGCCGCCTCGTTCGGCTCCGGGGAGCTGACCTACGCCGCTGACGTCACCAACGCGGGCCTGACCGCCATGTCCGGGGCGACCGCTCCCCGCCTCCAGCTCGAACTGCTCGCCGCGCGCTTGCTGCTGCCCCGCGCGGCCGGCGAGGACG
>CAMCQD010000214.1 GCA_945876925.1 uncultured Dermatophilus sp. | reverse complement strand
CTTGGGTTGGTGTGGGGCCGGGGGGGGGGGGGGTGGGGGTGTGAGGGAGGTGGGTGGTCTGGCCTATTTCGTGGCGGGTGCTGTCGTGATGTTCGTGGTGACTTATGTGTTGCGCGCGATTCCGCTGGTGGTACTGCGGGGTGAGGTCACGGATCCGTGGCTGCGTTCCTTTCTCTGCTATGTGCCGTATGCGGTTCTCACTGCGATGACCCTGCCCGGGATCGTGCAGGCCACGCGTCATCCGGGTTCAGGGGCCGTGGCGCTGGTCGTCGCGGTGCTGGTGGCGTGGCGGGGGAGGTCCCTCCCGGTCGTGGCTGTCGCTGCTGCGGCCGCGGTCTGGCTCAGCGAACTCGCCCTCAGCCTGGGCTGACGCCCCAGTGCACGCCAGGCCAGGGCCCGGCGCTGGCGCCGGTCTCGCCACGCACCTCGCCTGAGCTGAGCGGGCCCCGGGGAGGCGGTCCGGCCCGGCCGCCGGAGGTCCGGGAGGCATCAAGTCCGGGCCCGGAGGGGCCTGTCCTCCGGACGTAGCGATCGCACGTATCGGCATCTCGAGCAGATCGCGTTCTCCCGCGGGGCTCGTCCCGGAGCCGGGAGCGTCGAGGTCAGGTCGGACGACCCGGTGGATGTGGTTCGCGAACCCGAAGATTTCCCCGGCTCCGGGATCTGGCTCTGCGGTGGTGGCGAGCTGGCGGCAAGTCTCATCGATGAGATCGACCGGGTGATCATCAAGCGCTACCCGGTGCTCCTTGGTGACAGCGTCCCGCTGTTCGCGACCACGCCCTGCCGCCCCAGAGCTTTCACGTTGACCGGCATCAAGAAGCTCAATTCCGGCGTGGTCTTCGAGACGGTGGTTCGGACCCGGCTGCGGGCGGATGGGCAGGATCGCGGTCAGTCACAGTTGCGCATCCGCGACTGCATGGTGATGCTTGGTCGAGTGATGCTATGATGTCTTCATGCGGACCACGGTGACTTTCGACGACGATGTCGCGCGTCTCATCAGCGACGCCCAGCATCGAGAGCGGAAGAGTTTCAAGCAGGTGGTGAATGACGCCGTCCGCCGGGGGCTGACCGAGGGTGTCCCGGGCGGGGCGCCTTACCACGTCCGGGTGCATCATTCCGGCCTCCGCCCGGGCGTCGATGTGACGGCGTTGAACCGGCTTGCCGATGAGCTCGAAGACGACGGTCTTCTGGGCGGCCAGCGGTGATCATCCCTGACGTCAACCTGCTCGTGTACGCCGTCTTCGACGGTTACCCGCACCACCGCCCGGCCCTGAGCTGGCTCGAAGGCGTTATGAGTGGTCCCGAAGAGGTCGGCCTGAGCGGGCCCGCGGTGTTCGGGTTCGTGCGGCTGGGCACGAGCGCGCGGGTGCATGAGCGGCCACTCTCCGTGGCAGCCGCTGCGGCATACGTGCATGAATGGCTAGAGCGACCTCAGGTTCGATTCCTCTCACCAGGCCAGGCACACGTGCGCCTCGCCCTCGGGCTGCTCGAGAAGGTCGGCACCGGCGCCAACCTCACGACGGACGCGCAACTGGCCGCCTACGCCCTGGAGTTCGGTGGGACTGTCCATTCCAACGACGCTGACTTCGGGCGTTTCCCCGGGGTCCGCTGGGTGAACCCGCTGGCCTGAGTTCCGGTCCGGACGCGGGGGCGAGGCTTCAGAAGGTGAGCACGAAGCGGCCGCGTACGTCGCCGGCGGGCCTCGGCTGCGGGGAAGACCGCCGCGACCCGGGCGTGAGCTGGCCCTCCTCGACCGCCTAGCGCAGTGCGTCCAGCCTGCCTGCTCGTGGTATTCGGAGGTGACCAGGACGCGGCCGACCTGGATGCCGCGCACCTCACCGGCCTCCCGCCCGGACCCCGAGGTATCTACCGCCGTCGCGCACCGCGGGGATTGCCTTGCCGCGCAGCAGTGCTGCATCCAGCAGCCCGTCGCCCCCGTCAGGAGCGATGGCGCGGATGCGTCCGGCCACGTCGTCGCCCCGGTCGACCACGTGGGCAGCACCGGGGGAGGCGACCAGGGCGCGGTCTTTCGGTGCCGCGTCAGCAATGACGACCAGTCCGGCAGCGGTGGCGAGTTGCACCGTGTAGTTGCCCAGCGTGCTGGCCGCGCCCGCGACGGTGCTCCCCGGTTCCAGAGCCAGGTGCTCCAGGACGAGGCTGGCGCTCAGGCCGTTCATCGGGATCGTGGCGGCTTCGGTCAGCGACAGGCCAGCTGAGATGCGCGCCAGGGCGCCGTCCACGACGATCAGTTACTCGCAGTAGGCACCGCCGTCAACTCGCTTCGGTCGCCCCGGTCACGCCGTCGGCTGATGTATCGAGCGCCGCGGAAGAGAGCGCGGAGCCCAGGGGGCGACCATGCGCTTCGCTTCATGGATCGCCGCATCGAAGCCGGCCTCTGGATCACGCCTGAGCAGCTCCGTGGCCCGTGCATGGGCGGCTACCTCCGGAGATGGATGCTTCGCTGCATCCTCGAGAGCGGGCTTGATGACCTGGCCGAGAGCCACCAGCACACGGCCCAAGCTGAGTTGCATGTCGCGCCACCCTCAGCCGAGCTGCAGGATCAGCTCGTCCATCAGGCCCTTCTCTTCACTCTCAGGAACGAGGACGGCGGCCGTTCGCCAGGCAGTCCGGGCCACTTCGTCGTCCGCGTCACGCAACATGTCGCGCGTGATCCAGGACCACGTCGTCTTGTCGTTGATCTTGGAAAGCGTGTGCAGTGCCGGGCGCCGGGCCTGAACGCGCTCAGGCCCCAGCTCCTTGTGCAGTGAAGGCAAGGTGATCGCGGATGGCAGACGCGTGAGCGCCCAGGAGAGCATGTCCCGCACGAAGAAGTCCGGCTCCACCGTACATCGCTCGATCAGGGCGTCCAGAAATCCGGGATCGGGGCTCGAGCCGGCCGTCCAGGTGGGGCGAGCCGTCTCCCCGGGTGCCGGGGAGACGGAGTCGAGCTGGCTCCCCCGCAGCGGATTCGGTTGCTGGCACATGCGAACAGGTTCCTGGGTGCCTCCGGGTGACGGGGGCGGGTGCCTGCTGTCCTGTCAGGCGGTGCGGTCGGGGGCGGTTCCGGGCGGGGGCTTCGGCGTCGCCTGGCTGCTGACCGCGGCGGGTTGCCCCGGCGATGCCCTGCCACGCCAGCCAGGTCTGGGTTGTCCTGGGTCTGGCGGGGGTTCTGGTTGCTGGGAGGTGTGGTGCGGATCGTGGCGGTGCCGGGGAGGCGCGGTCTGGGGCCAGGTGGCGTGGTCGGCGGTCCTGAGCTGAGGCGATGGTGCCGGTCGCGGGGCAGCCGGGGGTTTATCCCGGAGGGGTGCGTGGCTGGGCCGGGCGGGCCGGTGCCGGGGCGTGGCCGCGGGTGAGGGTGCCTGGGCCGGGGGCTGGGGCGTGAGGTGCGCGGCGCGGATCATCGTGGTCACGTTGGTTGCTGCGGGGCGATAGCGGGGACCTTGGTCATCGTGCCGGGCTAGCCGCACCGGTTTTTACGATGGAGGTGAAGTGCACGCAATACTGTTCGATGCGAACGGGCGGTATCTCCGTCCCGGACCTGGAGGCACACCGTGACCGATTCTTCTCCCCGGCAAGCCGGGCGCAGCTGGCAGGTTCCCGTGATCGAAGGCCTTGATGCACTGCTGGCTGCGCTGAACGCGGGCGAGACGATTCGCGGCAGCTCGGCGCACCACGAGGCGATGCATGCCGCCAGCCAGGCAGCGTTGCGCCTCACCGCTGAGCTGAATGGGCGGTACCACCCGCCGGAGGAGGTGGTGGAGATCATGAGTGCCCTGACCGGGCGGCGCGTCCCGGATTCGTTCCGGATGTTCCCGCCGTTCACCACGGATTTCGGCCGGAATACCCGGTTCGGTGAGCGGGTGTTCCTCAACAGCGGGTGCCGTTTCCAGGACCAGGGCGGGATCGACATCGGTGAGGGGGCCCTCCTCGGCCACAACGCGGTCATCACGACCCTCAACCACGAACTCGACCCGGCGTGCCGGGCGGACATGCACCCGGCGCCGGTGCGGATCGGGCGCGGCGTCTGGCTGGGCGCGAATGTGACCGTCCTGCCCGGGATCACCATCGGTGACGGTGCCGTCGTCGGTGCCGGATCCGTTGTCACCAAGGACGTCCCTGCCCGGACCGTCGTGGTCGGCGTCCCCGCACGGCACGTGCGGGATATCGGGTGATCACCCCCTCGCAGCTTCCGCCTCAGGGGAAGAATCCACGATGATCGTCACCGTCAACGGGCACGGCCTCCGGCCCGGACTGGCTGACAAGACGTCGGCACGAACGCTGGTCCGTCTCGCCGGAGAACAGGACCTCCGGCTTACCGTGGGCGGCTACGGCGGTTCCGGGAAAGCGGAGGCTACTTCCCCGCCGGGCTCCCCGGGGGCGACGACCAGATAACCACCCGGCCTGGTGACGTCATCCTCTATCAAGGGGACAAGCTGGCTAGCTACTACGACACTAATTCACGGAAGTCTCACCCGGATCGGGTGAGTCACCGGCGTGCCTGCCGGGCAACTCCGCCAGGCACTGGGCTCCGGTGACATCACGGCAACGCTTCGCCGCTCATCTGCGCCAGCGCCCTG
>CAMCQD010000213.1 GCA_945876925.1 uncultured Dermatophilus sp. | reverse complement strand
GGCCCGGGCGGCCAGCCAGGCCGCTGCCTGCGCCACCAGCACGACAAGCGCGACGGCACTCAGGATCGAGCCCGGGCCGGCGTTCAGTGTCAGCACCGGGCTGATCGCGCCCGACTCCCGGACCAGGGCGATCAGGCCGGCGGCGAGCGCCAGCCCGGCAGGTATCCCTGCCGCTGCCGCCAGACCCGCCACCAGCAGCGCCTCGAACTGGCACCACGCCCGCACCTGGCCCGGGGTCGCGCCGACTGCCCGCACCACGGCGACCTGCCCGGCGCGCCGGCGCACCGAAGCCACCAGCGCCCCCGCGACCAGGACGGCCGCCATGCACGTCACGATCCACACCAGTATTACCAGCGATTGCGCCGAAGCCCGGTGGTCGGGGATGGCCCCCTCCAGCTCGCCCCGGTCGACGCCAGTCGCCACGTGGAACGCTGGAATCCTCGAAGGAATCGGAACGTCACCGGCCAGCGCCCCGGACAGGTACCCCCGCGCGGCAGCAGCCACTGCCGCCGCGTCGGCTCCAGAAGTAAGCATCAGGCCGACCGCATCAACCCGGCCGTCACCCCGCCCGGCAAGGTCAGCCGCCTGGCCAGGCGTGAAGTACACCCCGTGCTGATGCAGCTGCCCCTGCTCCGGCCGCGCGATCCCGGACACGGTGAGCCGGTGAACCACCCCGCCCACGTCGACGCGGATCTGCGCCCCGGCGCCCGCCCCGGCTGCCGCAGCGAGCCGGTCATCGATGACGACCTGGCCGGGCCCGGCCGGCGGCCCGCCCTCAGCCAGCGCAAGCGGGGTGAGCACGGCGCTCTCCCAGGAATGCCCGAACTGGGCAGCCCTCTTCTGCGGCACCGCCGGATGCCCGGCCGCATCGAGTAGTTGCACCGGGAACGACAACTCGGTGACGGCCCGCTCCACGCCCGGCTGCGCCGCGAGGTCAGACACCATCGCCGGCGTGAACATTCCCGGGGAACCGGCCGCGACCACATCGGCACCCGCATACCGCTCGATCGGCGCGCGGGTCCCGGCAATCGAGGTATACATCACTACGAAGGCGGTGATGAGCGCGGCACCGATCGTGGTCATGGTGATCGCGCCCAGCAGCGTCCCCGGGCGGCGCCGCATCTCGGCCCAGGCCAGGGCGAGCATCAGTTCTTCCCCATCCTGGTCAGGGTCGCGGCGATGACCTCCCGGGAGGGCGCCTCGAGGACGGTGGTGATCCGCCCATCAACCAGCACGAGTACCCGGCCGGCGTAGGACGCGACGGCTGGGTCGTGGGTAACCAGCACGAGGGTCTGCCCGTACTCATCGACCAGCTGCCGCATGAGGCTCAGCACCTGGGCGCTGGTGGCCGAGTCCAAAGCTCCGGTCGGTTCGTCGGCGCAGACCAGGGCGGGGCGGGTGACGAGCGCCCGGCACAGTGCGACGCGCTGCTGCTGCCCGCCGGAAAGCTGATCGGGCAGGTGACCCAGCCGGTCGGCGATACCGGTCCGTTCGGTAATCTCACGCAACCACGCCTCGTCAGGGGCGCGACGTGCCAGCCGCAACGGCAGGGTGATGTTCTCCCGGGCGGTCAGCGCGTCGATGAGGTTGAACTCCTGGAATACGAAACCGACCTGCTCCCGGCGCACCTTCGCCAGCTTCTTCTCGGGCAGGGTGTCGATCCGTACCCCGCCCACGGTCACGGTGCCTGCTGCCGGGGCGATCAGCCCGGCCAGCACGTGCAGCAGCGTCGACTTCCCGGAGCCGGATGGGCCCATGATCGCGGTGAACGATCCGGCCGGGAAGTCCTGGTCGATTCCGGCGAGCGCGGTCACCGCAGTATCCCCCTCGCCGAAATACCTGGTGACTCCGGCCAGGCTCGCGGCGACCGTAACCTGCGCTGGCCGGCTGAGAGAGCACGTCATGTCCCCAGTTCACGAGACCGGCACCAGCTCGCGCAGTAGGGCTTACCACCCGATCCGCTACCGGAAACCGGACGATCTGCCGTAGGTCAGTCCCGGCGGCGCAGGTAGGTGAGCGCGGCGAGCACTCGACGGTTGCCATCCGCGCTGGTCAGGCCGAGCTTGTCGAAGATCGAGCCGATGTACTTCACGACCGCGCCGTCGGAGACGAACAACTGCCCGGCGATCTGCTGGTTGGTCGCCCCGGACGACACCAGTTGCAGCACACTCAGCTCGCGCGGAGTCAGCGCGGCCAGGCCATCGTCACGCAAGTCCATCAGGGCGGCAATAACCTCGCGGTCCACGACGATGCCGCCACCGGCGACCGCATCGACCGCCCCGAGGAAGTCCCGCACGTGCGCGATCCGGTCCTTGAGCAGGTATCCCAGTCCGCCTGCCTGGCGATCGGCGCGTACCGATTCGAGCAGGCGGTGCAGGTACTCACCGGCCAGCCATTGGGACAGCAGCAGCACCGGCAGCCGGGGGTGCCGGGACCGGATCGCGACCGCAGCCCGCAGCCCGTCATCGATCTGGCCTGGGGGCATCCGCACGTCGCTGATGAGCAGATCGGGCAGGTCGGCGTCGTCCCGATCGAGCGCGACGCGCAGGTCGTCAGCGGTCGAGTGCACCGCGGCGATGCCGTGCCCGGCCCGTTCGAGCAGCATGACCAGCCCGTCGCGCAGCAACACGGAGTCCTCGGCGAGCACTATCTTCATCGGGCAGCCTCCGGGAGAGTGATGAGCACGGCCGTCCCCTGCCCCGGGGGACTGTCGAGCGTCACTGTGCCGCCTATGCGCTCGGCCCGGGCGGCCATGCCGAGGATGCCGCGCCCGGTGACGTCCGCCCCGCCGGCGCCGTCGTCCCGGACCGTGACGGTAACCCCGGCCCGGGCCTGCCGGGCTGGCTCCGCGACTGATCGCGGGTCCTGGGCGCCGCCGGCCTGGCGCTGTGCGGCACCATCATTGCCTTTGCCACGCTCGCCCCGGGACCGGGCCAGGTTGTCCCCCCGGAGAACGTGACACCCGCTCCTGGCTCCGGCGGCCAGGCGCAGCGTGATGGTCACGCTCCTCGCCCGGGCGTGCTTGACGACGTTGGTCAGCGCCTCGGAGATGATGAGGTACAGGTCGGTCTCGACCGGCTCCGGCAGCCGGGGGACGGCGCAGTCCACTGTCAGCTCGACCGGCAGCTTACCCGCGAGTTCGCGCAGGGCAGCACACAGACCCTGGTCGATGAGCACCCGCGGGGCGAGCCCGGCGGCAGCGTTACGTACCTCCCCCATCGCGGCCTGCAGTTCGTCGCGGACATCCCCGAGCCCGCGCAGCAACTCGGCGCGCTGTGGCTGCGGGACGAGCTGCTCGATGTCGTATTCGAGCACGGCCAGGCGGGTTCCGGTGACACTCAAGTGCAGCTGGGCGCCGTCGTGGAGCTGCTGCTGCAGCAGGCGCCGCTCGAGCAGCAGATCATCCTCGGCACGCAGCGACGCCGCCCGCAGTGACGATACTTGCCGTGCCAGCGCCTCGGCGCGCGGCGCCAGGATCCCGGCCGACAGCGCCTCGACTCCGACCGCCACCGCGCTGACCAGCCACATCACGAGCGGGATTCCGGCGACGCCAACAGCGACCGCGAGCGCGGTCTGGCCGGGTGCCGCGACCGGGAACAACCGCGACGACCCGATCCCGTCAACCGCCTGCCAGCCGGCCAGCAGGGTGGAGCGTGCCCCGGCGGCCAAGGCGATCGCGCCGATGACACCGAGGGCGGTAAGCGGTGCCGAGAGCAGGCAATGCACGAGCTCACGCCAGGTCACCCCACCGCCCTTGGTCGCCGATGCGGGTTCCCCGCCGACCAGGCCCGCGAGCCGGCGTTCCAGGCGCACCCAGGCACTCGCCCACACCGGGAAGGTGACCACCGTCGAAACCGACACCCAGGACACCAGCCCCCCGGCCAGGTACCCGAGCAGGTAGAGCGCACTGCGCCACGGCCACGAGGACAGCAGCAACCGCCCCGGCCGGAGTATCGGAGCGCACGTCACCACCCCAGCGTAGGCTCGCTATCACCACGCCCTCTAGCGGTCACGGTTGCCGCTGGCCGGGCAGCCGCAACTCACGCCGGACGATCGAGTACCTCAGCGGGTACCCCTGGCGCGCGGCACGCGCTGGATACATGGATCATGTACCGGCGTTGAGACCGGTGAGCTGCCTGGCTGGCCGCCACCACCCCGACGCGACCGCGGGCTGGAGACGGTGCGGTGTGCGCGCCGTAATCTCGGCTAGATGACGCCCGAAGCCACGCAGCCTGGCAGCGTTCCTCCCCGAGTTGCTCGATCCCCCGCTCCCGGCCCGGCCAGGACGCCGGCGGAGCAGCCCCGCAGCATCATCCTGGACTGCGACCCGGGCATCGACGACGCGGTGGCGCTGCTGCTCGCAGCAGGTGATCCGGCCATCGACCTGGTCGCGGTCACCACGGTCGGCGGCAATGCGCCGCTGGCGGCTGTCACCCGCAACGCCCGGAGGGTCTCCGCGCTGGCCGGGCTGGACGTGCCCATCGCCGCCGGGTGCGACCGCCCCCTGCTGGCAGCTCCCCGGCAGGCCGCCCATATCCACGGTGAGGACGGCCTGGGCGGGGTCGAGCTGCCCGAGCCCGGCGCC
>CAMCQD010000212.1 GCA_945876925.1 uncultured Dermatophilus sp. | reverse complement strand
CGGGCTCGGTGACCGCGCTGTGGGGCGACGAGCACTCCGGCGTCAGCGCGCTGCTGCACGTCGCCGCCGGTCTCGTGCGCCCCGTAAGCGGCACGGTCCAGGTCGCCGGGGTCTCGGTGCCGGACGAGCCGGCCCGGGCACGGGCGCTGACCGGCTGGGTACCGGCCAGCCGCCAGGACCTGGGCGCGGTCACGCCCCGGGAACTGCTGCGCGCCTTCGCCGCCGGGCACCGGCTGCCCGAACGCACCGGGCGCCGCCGCATCAGCGAGCTGCTGGACCGGCTCGGGCTCACCGCGGACGCAGACCACCGCAGCCACGACCTGTCACTGGCCGGGCACACCCGGCTGCTGCTGGGCTGCGCGCTCATGCACTCCCCGGAAGTGCTGCTGCTCGACCAGCCGTTCGCCGGCCTGGACTCACGGGACCGCGAGCAGATCGGCGACGTGCTGCGCGGCGAGGCCAACGGCGGCACCGCCGTGCTCGCCAGCGCCACCGACCCGTTCCTGCTGGAGGCGGTCTGCGACCGGTCGGTGAAGATGGCCGCCGGGCGCATCGTCTCCTCGCACGAGTACGGTCACGCCGAGGCGGGGCGGCTGTGGCGCATCGTCAGCCTCGACGGGGAACGGCTGCGCTCCGCCCTGCGCGACCACGGCGTCGGCTTCGAGGACGTGCCCGCGCCCGGGCAGCAATGGTCCAGCCGGGCTGCCGTCGACGTCGCCGTCGCCCACGAGCAGGAGGCGACCGCGCTGCTGGCAGCCCTGGCCCGCGCGGGGGTGCCGGTGTACGGCTTCGGCCCGGGGAGCGGGGGAACCACCGCCCGGGACGGGGCCGCCGCCCGCCGGGAACCCGGGCACGGCATCGCCGCTCCCGGCCCGGACCGGGACCAGGCGGGCACCCCGCGCGCCCTCCCGGCTGAACCGGAAGACTCGTGAACCGCACGGGATCCGGGGACCAGCCGCCCGGGCGGCGCAGGCGCGCGGCATCCTCCGGGCCGGGCAGGCTACGGCAGCGCGTGACCGGCTCGCCGCTGCTGGCCCGCGCCCAGGGCGTCCGCCTGGTGTGGGGACTCGACCTGCGCGCTGCGGCACGGGAGCGTTCCACGTGGATCGGGCTGGGCACCTGGGCCGCGCTGGTGTACGGCCTGCTGGCGCTCGCGCTGGCCAGCTCCGGCGGCAGCTCCGGGACCGGCGCCGGATCGCTGGTGCACAGCCTCATCGCCGCCTGCGCCCTCACCGGTGCCCTGGTCCTGGCCCCGTACCTGGGGGCGGACGCGCTCAGCCGCGGCCGCGGCACGGGTCTGCTCGGCATGCTGCGGATCACCGGCCTGAGCGCCCGCGAATTGTCCTGGGGGTTTTACGCGGCTACCCTCACCCGGATCGCCGTGCTGCTGCTGGTCACCTTCCCGCCGCTCATCACCGGGTTCGCGCTCGGAGGGTGCGATGCTTCCGGGTTGTTCCTGTCCGTCGTCGTCATTGCGGCCGTGTGGGTCACGCTGGCCGGGGCCGCCCAGGGGATGGCCGCCGCTGCCGCCACCCGGGCCGGCGCGCTGGCAGCAGGCTACGGCGTGGCCGCCGCGCTGACGATCGCCCCGCCGCTGCTGTTCGCGTTCGCGCTCCCGGCGACCTCGCAGGAGGTGACGGCGAAGGTGAGCGTCCTGGCCGGGACGCACGGCACGGCCCGCTCAGCAGGCAGCCCGTCCTGTACCACGATCCGCGCCCAGCGCACCCGGACCCGCCCGGACCGGATCTGGTGGCTGCTGGCACCCGAGCCGTTCGTCATCCTCGCCGACGCCGCTCCCGGTCAGGTCAGTGGCCCGGCGGGATTCGATCCGCTCAGCGCGCTACGCGACGCCGTCCGCAGCGCCCGCCTGACCCCGCCGGAAGAACCAGTCATCACCGAATGCCCGCTGGCATCCGCGGCTGCGGCCGGGGCGGGGCCTTCCGGGAACTCCCGGGCCGAACTCGAGCAGGTCCTGCCGGCCTGGCCGGCCGGGCTGGCGGTGCTGGGCGCCGCCGGTACGGGCGGCATCGCGACGGCTACCCGGCGGCTGCGCGCGCCGGGGGCGCTGCCGATCGGCGGACGGCACCGGGCCTAGCTGCCACGCGCGCCGGGACGCAGCTCAGTGCTGCGCGTCGGGCACGTGCAGGGCCTCGAACTCCGCCTGGGCGACCGTGTCCTCATCGGCGTCCAGGCGGATGTGGGCGAGCATCGATTGCAGCACCCGCAGCGCCATCGCGGCCCGGGTGCCCCAGGTGGCCAGGTAGCTGAACTGCCACCACCACAGCGCCTCGGTGACGTGGCCCTCGGCGTAGTGCTGCAGCCCGTGGATGAGGTCACCGGCGATGTCGGCCAGGTCGCCGGACAGGTGCCCGCCCACCACCTCGGCGTGGGTGAGCGGGTCCACCACCTCGACGTACACGTCGAGGCCTTCGAGCAGATCGGCCAGGTCGTTGCGGATCGTGTCGGCATTGCCGTCCCCGCCCAGGTCAGGCTCGTAGCGCTGGGCCGGGACGATGTCGGTGATCGCCCCCAGCCGGGCACCGGTGACCAGCACCTGCGACACCGCGAGCAGCAGCAGCGGGATAGCCGATTCGGGTGATTCACCGGAGGCGACGCGGCGCACGAGCGACAGGTAGGCGCGGGCCTCCCGCGCGGTCTCGTCCGCTAGCTGGGCTAGATCCTCGGCCACGGATTCGGTGGTCGGTTCAGGCATGTATGAGACGCCTCCCTTCAAAGGCACGTCCGAGGGTGATCTCGTCGGCATACTCCAGGTCGCCGCCGACCGGCAGCCCGGAGGCCAGCCGTGACACCCGAACGTCCATCGCGGCCAGTGCCCGCGCCAGGTAGGTCGCGGTGGCCTCACCCTCAAGGTTCGGGTCGGTGGCAATGATGACTTCACTGACGGTCCCGTCGGCGAGCCGGGCGAACAGGGAGGCCACGGACAGGTCGTCCGGGCCGACGCCCTCCATCGGATTGATGGCGCCGCCGAGCACGTGATACCGCCCGCGGAACTCGCGGGTGCGCTCGATCGCCACGACATCCTTGGGCTCCTCGACCACGCACAGCAGGGCGGCATCGCGGCGGGGGTCGGCGCAGATGCGGCACTGCTCCTCCTGGGAGACGTTGCCGCAGGTCACGCAGAAGCGGACCTTCGCCTTCACTACGAGCATGGCCTCGGCCAGGCTGCGCACCTCGTGCTCGTCAGCGGCGAGCAGGTGAAATGCGATGCGCTGGGCACTCTTCGGCCCGATCCCGGGCAGCCGCCCGAGTTCGTCGATGAGGTCCTGGACCGCGCCTTCGTACACCCATGCAGGATACGCGCCCGCCTGCCAGGAGCACTCCCATCCGCGCCGGGCGAGACGGGTCAGGAGGAGGCGCCGCGGGCCCGCTCGTTGAATCTGCCGGCCAGTTCCTGGCCGGACATGCGGTGGATGGCGCCCATGATCTCGTCGGTGATCTGCCGCCGGGCCTTCCCCCTGGGCAGGTGCTCGTACCGTCCGGTGAAGTCGAGCGCCGGGCCGTACTGGACGAGCACGTCAGCCGGGCGGATGAACCGCGAGCCGACCGGTTGCAGGTTCTGGGTTCCCCACAGCGCCACCGGGACTACCGGGGCCTTCGAGCGCAGCACGAGCTCCGCCACGCCGGTGCGGCCGCGGTAGAGCCGTCCGTCGCGCGACCGGGTGCCCTCGGGGTAGATGCCGACCGCGCCGCCCCCCAGCAGCACCTCCAGCTGCAGTTCGAGGGACTGCTGCCCGGCCCTGGGATCGTCCCGGTCTACCGGGATGGCACCGACCCCGGTGAAGAAGGCCTTGCTCAGGGCACCGGAGAGGCCCGTGCCCGTGTAGTACTCCTTCTTGGCCAGGAAGGCGATCTGGCGCGGGGCGGTCATCGGGATGACGAAGCTGTCGAAGAACGACAGGTGATTGCTGGCGATGATGACCGGCCCGTCCGCGGGGATGTTGCCGGCACCGCGGACCGTGGGCCGCAGAATCGCCCGCAGTACCGGGCCGATGCTCTTGCGCCCCGCCTCGTAGAACACGCTGCGTCTCCCTTGGTTTGCCTGCGTCGCACCGGGGGCGGGCGAGTGCCCGGCCCGCGGCTGCCTGTCATTCTGCCCGAGCCGCCGGCCTTACTCCCCGGAAACGTCCAGCTGTCAGTACACCGGCCGCGCGCAGGACGAACGGCCACCGGCGGCCGCGCCCTGGGCAGCGGATCACTCTTCGGTGACGTCGATCACAACACCACCGAGCACTTCGGCGATCACCGGCTGCCCTACCGCGGACAAGTCGGAGATGTCCTCGTCGTCGTCGCTGACAGACGGGTCGAGCGCGGAGTCATCGCCCGCCGGTGCCGCAGGCCGGGCAGTGCGGGACTGAGCCGCCCCGGAACCAGCGTGCTGGGCCCGGCGGGCGGCCATCGCGGCCCGGAAGGCCTCGTGCCCGGGGCGGCGGAGGTGACCCCGGCTGACGCGGTCCGCTCCGGCGGGGCCTGCTCTGGCCCGGCCTGCCCGGACGGGGCGGGGGGAGCGCTCTGCGCGGGCGGACCGGGCGGCTCAGGCCCTGGCCAGGCGGTGTCCCGGCGGACCTGCTCGCCCTCGCCGCCGG
>CAMCQD010000211.1 GCA_945876925.1 uncultured Dermatophilus sp. | reverse complement strand
CATCCCCGTCGGGGCCACATTGTCCATGCTGGCCGGATCGGCCGCTCAGGTGCTGCTTGCCTGGGAGGAACCTGACCGGCTGCACCGCGGCCTGCAGGGCGCCCAGTTCACCGCGACGACGCTGTCGGGCGTGCGGCGCCGGGGCTGGTCGCAGAGCGTCGGGGAGCGCGAGCCGGGCGTGGCCTCGATCTCCGCGCCGGTGCGCAACCCCGCCGGGCGGGTGATCGCGGCGGTCTCCATCTCCGGGCCGATCGAGCGGCTTTCCCGTCAGCCCGGCCGGCTGCACGCCGCGACCGTGGTCGCCGGGGCGAACAAGCTCACCGAGGTGCTGCAGCGCGCGCACAACGCCCAGCAGGCCTCGGCCGAGCAAGCCGCTGCGGCAGCCGCCCAGCCGGCCAACCGCACTGCCTGACCGCGGGCGGACCTTCCGGCAGTCTCCCGGCTCCCGGGGAGCGGGCGCTCTTCCCGGGTCCCGCCCGGATCTCCTCGCAGGCGTCAGATCCGGCCCGCCCGGATCTCCTCGCAGGCCGGGGCGATGCGGGCCGGAAGGCGCACCCAACCGCGAGATAACCTGGCAGGGCCCTGAATTCAGACTGCATTTCGTAACCGGGGTCACTTTGTCGGCGCGGACCCGTACTGTGGGCTGAACCGGTCGATCCGCACCGTTGCGGACCGCACTGCCACGCCCGCGCCCACCGGCGCGGATGCGGCGCGGCGACCCTGTCCTTCAGGGAGGTTCCATGTTCCGAAAGGTACTCGTCGCCAATCGCGGCGAGATCGCCGTCCGCGCGTTCCGGGCCGCCACCGAGCTAGGCATCAGCACTGTCGCCGTGTACCCGTATGAGGACCGCGGGTCCGAGCACCGGATGAAGGCCGACGAGGCCTATCAGATCGGCGAGGAAGGTCACCCGGTCAGGGCCTACCTGTCCCCCGCCGAGATCGTGCAGGTCGCCGTAGCGGCTAAGGCCGGGGCTATCTACCCGGGGTACGGGTTCCTCTCGGAGAACCCCGAGCTGGCCGAGCTGTGCGCCCGTTCCGGGCTGACCTTCATCGGCCCGCCTGCCCCGGTGCTGCATCTGACCGGCAATAAGGCCCGCGCCATCGAGCAGGCCCGCGCCGCCGGGCTGCCCACGCTGCGCAGCGCGCCTGCGGGCACCGATGCCGATGTGCTCGCCCGGCAAGCCGGGCAGATCGGGTTCCCGTTGTTCGTCAAGGCGGTTGCCGGGGGCGGCGGGCGCGGCATGCGCCGCGTCGAGCACCCTGGCGAGCTGCGCGAGGCGATCCAGGCGGCGATGCGGGAGGCCGAGTCGGCGTTCGGTGACGCCTCGGTCTACCTTGAGGAGGCCGTCGTCGATCCGCGGCATATCGAGGTGCAGATCCTGGCCGATTCCCACGGCGAGGTCATCCACTTGTACGAGCGTGACTGCTCGGTGCAGCGGCGCCACCAGAAGGTCGTTGAGATCGCCCCGGCGCCCGGCCTGGACCCGGCGATCCGGGATGCGATGTGCGCCGACGCGGTGCGGTTCGCCAGGCAGATCGGGTACGTCAATGCCGGCACCGTCGAGTTCCTGCTCGGCCCGGACGGCCGTTACGTGTTCATCGAGATGAACCCGCGTATCCAGGTGGAGCACACCGTCACTGAGGAGATCACCGACGTCGACCTGGTCGCCGCGCAGATGCGGATCGCCGCCGGGGAGTCCCTGGCCTCCCTGGGCCTGTGCCAGGAGGCGATCGTGCCGCACGGGGCGGCGGTGCAGTGCCGGATCACGACCGAGGATCCCGCCAACGGCTTCCGCCCGGACACTGGCAAGATCACCGCCTACCGCACGGCCGGCGGCTCGGGGGTGCGCCTGGACGGCGGTAATGCGTTCGTCGGCGCCGAGATCAGCCCCCACTTCGACTCGATGCTGGTCAAGCTCACCTGCCGGGGGCGGGATCTGCGCTCGGCGCTGAGCCGGGCCCGGCGGGCGCTGGTCGAGTTCCGCATCCGGGGCGTGGCGACGAATATCCCGTTCTTGCAGGCTCTGCTCGACGAGCCGGCCCTGGCCGAGGGCCAGATCACGACCTCGTTCATCGATTCGCGGCCTGATCTGCTCACCGCGCGCCGCTCCGCCGACCGGGGGACGCGGCTGCTCACGTACCTGGCCGAGGTGACTGTCAACGCCCCCTACGGCCCGAATACCTCGACTTTCTCGCCGCGCACCAAGCTGCCGGTGATCGACCGGTCTGCTCCGATGCCGCGCGGGTTCCGCGACGAGCTGCTCGAGCTGGGCCCGGAGCGGTTCGCGGCGGCGCTGCGGGCGCGCTCCGATGTGCCGGTGACTGACACCACCATGCGGGACGCGCACCAGTCGCTGCTGGCCACCAGGGTGCGTACCCGTGACCTCCTGCATGCCGCCGAGCACACGGCCCGGCTGCTGCCGCAGTTGTTCTCGCTGGAGTGCTGGGGCGGGGCCACCTTCGATGTGGCGCTGCGTTTCCTCGCCGAGGATCCGTGGGAGCGGCTGGCCGCGCTGCGGGCGGCGATGCCGAACATGAACCTGCAAATGCTGCTGCGCGGGCGCAATACGGTCGGGTACACGCCGTATCCGGCTAAGGTCACCGATGCGTTCGTCGCCGAGGCGGCCCGTACCGGCATCGACATCTTCCGCGTGTTCGATGCGCTCAACGATGTCAGCCAGATGCGCCCGGCCATCGACGCCGTCCGGGCTACCGGCACGGCCGTTGCCGAGGTGGCGCTGTGCTACACCGGCAACCTGTCCGACCCGGACGAGCGGCTGTACACCCTCGACTACTACCTGCGCCTGGCCGAGCAGATCGTGGAGTCCGGGGCGCACATCCTGGCGATCAAGGACATGGCCGGGCTGCTGCGCGCCCCGGCCGCGGCCACGCTGGTGCGGGCGCTGCGCGAACGGTTCGATCTCCCGGTGCATCTGCACACTCACGACACGGCCGGCGGGCAGATCGGCACGCTGCTGGCGGCGATCGGGGCGGGGGTGGACGCGGTTGACGCGGCTACTGCCACGATGGCCGGGACGACCTCGCAGCCGTCGCTGTCGGCGCTGGTCGCGGCGACGGACGCGGGTCCGCGCACGACGGGGCTCGACTTGGCCACGGTGTGCGATTTCGAGCCGTACTGGGCGGCGGTGCGCGAGCTGTATGCGCCATTCGAGTCGGGGCTGCCCGGCCCGACCGGCCGGGTGTATCACCACGAGATCCCCGGCGGGCAGTTGTCGAATCTGCGCCAGCAGGCGATCGCGCTGGGGCTGGGTAACCGGTTCGAGGCGATCGAGGACATGTACGCGGCCGCTAACGGCATCCTGGGCAATCTGGTCAAGGTGACCCCGAGCAGCAAGGTCGTCGGTGACCTGGCGCTGGCCCTGGTCGGGGCCGGGGCTGATCCGGCGGATTTCGCGGCGGACCCGGGGGCCTACGACATCCCCGATTCGGTGATCGGCTTCCTCAACGGCGAGCTGGGCGATCCGCCTGGTGGCTGGCCGGAGCCGTTCCGGACCCGGGCGCTGGCCGGGCGTGCCGCCAGGCCGGTTGTCACCGAGCTGTCCGAGCAGGACGAGGCGGGGCTGGCGGCTGATCCGCGCGGCACCCTCAACCGGCTGCTGTTCCCGGGTCCGGCCCGGGAGTATCTGGCCAAGCGGGCGAAGTACTCCGACTTGTCGGTGCTGTCGACGCGGGAGTTCCTGCACGGGCTGGCGGTGCACCGGGAGCACGAGGTCGAGCTGGAGCCGGGGAAGACGCTGCTGTTCGCGGTGGAGTCCATCGGGGCGGCCGATAGCCGCGGGATGCGCACGGTGATGTGCACCATGAACGGCCAGCTGAGGCCGGTGCGGGTGCGTGATGAGCACATCGCGGTGGATGTCAAGGTCGCGGAGAAGGCCGACCCGGGCGTCAAGGGTCACATCGCGGCACCGTTCGCCGGGGTGGTCAGCCCGGCCGTGGCTGAGGGGGCCGAGGTCGAGGCCGGTTCGGTCGTGGCCACTATCGAGGCCATGAAGATGGAGGCGGCCATCACCACGCCGGTCGCCGGTAAGGTCTCGCGCCTGGCGGTCTCCGGCACCACCCCTGTCGAGGGAGGCGACCTCATCCTGGTGGTCTCCCCCGCCAGCTGACCCCTTCCGGGAGTCAGCGTCGCCTGCGGGCTGCGGGGGTGTGGTCACGTGCCTGCCGGCGCCGGGACCGGCACGGTCATGCTCCTGGCGGTCACCGGTTGCCTTCTTCGCGCGTTCGATGGCGGATGCGTGCTTTCCGGGTCCGCCAGGAGCCGCTCGCGGCCGGATAACGATGAGACCCCCTCCGGTACCGGAGGGGGTCTCATCGTTATGTAGCCCCGACGGGATTCGAACCCGCGCTACCGCCTTGAGAGGGCGGCGTGCTAGGCCACTACACAACGGGGCCTTGTGCTGCACCGATCGGCTCGGGGAAGCGGGATGAACACTACCGTGTGACAGGCGATGGTCATAATCCCGGACGAATCCCTCTGCGACCGGCGGAACCAGCCGACCCGGTGCTGGCGAGCGGTGCTCGCACCGCCCGGGCACTTCGGCCGGACTCAGCGCTGGGGTACCAGGACTCGAACCTAGACTAACT
>CAMCQD010000210.1 GCA_945876925.1 uncultured Dermatophilus sp. | reverse complement strand
CGTTCCTCGTCATCGGCGGGCCCGCAGTGCTCATGTCAGCCTTGAGGGTGTACGTGCCCTTTTCCTGAACCGCCTTGGTGGTCTGCTCGATGAAGGCGTTCTTGTCGACGACCGAGCCGGCCTCGGCGGTAAACGGATCGGCTCCCTGAGCAGCATTCACGCTGGCCGAGGTGGTGGCCGCGGCGCCGGACTGGGAGTCGCTGCCACTGCCGCAGCCGGCCAGGACCAGCGGCACGGCCACCAGTGCAGCGGCGACCTTCACGGAAAGACGGCGAGTCATTCTTCCCCCTCACAGGGTTGGTGCACATGGGTCCCTGCCCACCCTAGGGCTTCAGCGCCCCGTACGCTTACCGGCGGCAACCTTGGTGTTCCGCCGCGCCTGCCCGGGCAGGCCCCCATGTGTGTATACAGTGCGATTATCCGAAGCTGGTTCGAACATCGGAGGCGGGCAGGGTGCACGTAGCCAAGCTCACCATGCGAGGCTTTAAGTCGTTCGCGTCCGCGACGACGATGATCCTCGAACCAGGCATTACCGCCGTGGTCGGGCCGAATGGCTCAGGCAAATCCAATGTGGTCGACGCACTCGCCTGGGTGATGGGCGAACAGGGTGCCAGGACGCTGCGCGGTGGCAAGATGGAAGACGTCATCTTCGCCGGAACCGCCGGCCGGCCCGCGCTGGGCAGGGCCGAAGTCGCCATGACGATCGACAATCACGACGGCGCCCTGCCGATCGACTACTCCGAGGTGACCATCTCGCGCACCCTGTTCCGGGCCGGCGGTTCGGAATACGCCATCAACGGCACCCCGTGCCGCCTGCTCGACGTGCAGGAACTGCTCTCGGACGCCGGCATCGGCTCCCAGATGCACGTCATCGTGGGCCAGGGGCAGCTCGACGAGGTGCTGCGCGCCACCCCCGAACAGCGCCGCGGTCTCATCGAGGAAGCCGCCGGGGTGCTCAAGCACCGCAAGCGCAAGGAGAAAGCGCTGCGGAAACTCGACGCGATGGAAGCCAGCCTCGTACGGCTGCGCGACCTGGCCGGGGAAGTGCGCCGCCAGCTCGGGCCGCTGGGACGCCAGGCCGCCAGCGCCCGCAAGGCCGCCCGCTGGCAGGCCCAGCTCCGCGACGCGCGGCTGCGCCTGCTCGCCGACGACCTGGCCACCGCGGAATCCGCGCACGCCCGCGACCTGGCCGCCCAAGCCGGCGCCCGCGCCCGGATAGCCCGGGCCGAGGAAGAACTCGCCGCCCTGGCACGCCAGCTCGACGCCGCCGGTGAGAAAGCCGCCGCCGCCGCGGAACAGGCCGACCGGGCCGCCCAGGCCGTGCTCGAACTGACCGGGCTGCGCGACTCGTTCGCCTCCACGGCACGGGTCGCCGCCGAGCGGGCCCGGTCGCTCACCGCGGCGGCCGCGGCGCTGCGCGATCAGCCCGGACCCGACCCGGACGGGCTGCGCGACCAGGCCCGGCAGCTACGGGAACAGGAAGCCGGGCTGCGCTCCCAGGAGACCGCCCTGGGCGCCGCCCTCGCCGGCGCGCAGGAACGCAGGCAGGCCGCCGAGGAGGCAGCCGCCGCGGCCCGGGCGCGGGCCGGGGCGATCGCGGCAGCCGCAGCGGACCGCCGTGAGGGACTAGCCCGGCTCAGCGGCCAGATAGCTGCCCGGCAGAGCCGGATCGAGGCGGTCGAGGCCGAACTCGCCCGCCACCAGGACGACCTGGAACGCCACGAGGCAGCCGCAGCCGCCGCGCAGGCCCGGTTCGTGGTGGTAGAAGCCTCACTGGCAGCCCGCGAAGCCGGCGAATCCGGCCTGGACGCGGCCCTCACCAGGTGCGAGGAACAACTCGGCGCAGCCCGGCAGGCCCTCGCGGAAGCCGGGGAACGGGCCCGGGAAGCCCAGGCGGAACGTGACCGGGCCCGTGCCCGCCGCGAAGCCCTCAGCCTCGCGCTGCGCGGACGCGGCGGGGCGGCCATCCTCACCGGCCCGCAGGCCCCGCCCAGCGCCGGGCCGCTGGCCGGCCGGATCGGCATCGCACCCGGATACGAGGCCCAGATCGCCGCAGCCCTCGGCCCGGCCGCAGACGCCGTCACATACGACAGCACCCGCCAGGCCCGGGACGGGCTGGCCTACTTGCGCGCGACCGACGCCGGGCGCGGGGCGCTGATCGTGGCCGACCCCGCCGAGCCGGTACCCGCCGACACCGCGCTGGAACGGGTGCGCCTGCCCCGCGGGGCCCGCCCGGCCGCCGGCGTCATCACCGCCCCGGGCAGCTCGGGGAGGTGCTGCGCGCCCTGCTCTCCCGGACCGTGCTCGTCACCGGGGACGACCAGGCCCGCGAGGTGCTCGCCGCCGGGACCGGAGCCGGGATCGGGCTGACCGCGGTAACCCCGGACGCCGAGGTGTTCCGCCCCGGGCTGGTGCACGCCGGGGACGCCGAGCACAGCACGATCGAACTCCGGGCCGCGTGCGAGCACGCCGCCGAGGACGAGCAGGCCGCGGCCGCCCTGCTGGAAGCCGGGCAGTCCGAGGCCGCCCGGGCAGGCGAGCAGGTGAGCGCGGCGGCTTCCCGGCGCGATGACGCGCTCGCCCGGCTGCACGCCTCCGACGCCGACCTGTCCGCCCTGGCCGACGAACTGGCCACCTTGCGCGGACGTGAACGCGACGCCGGGGCCGCGGCCGGCCGGGCCCGGGCGGCGATCAAGGCGGCGAGTGAGCAGCTGTCGCAGGACCGCGCCGACCTGGAGGCGCTATCCGCCCGGTTCGCCGCAGCCCAGGCCGCCGCACCGGAGGAGACCGGCCCGGAAGCGGACCTGCCTGCCCTGGACGCCGCGGCAGCCGATGCCCGGGCCGCCGAGACCACGGCGCTGCTGGAGCTGCGCACCGCCCAGGAACGAGTACGGGCGATCAGCGGGCGGGCTGAGCGGCTGGACGCCGAGGCCGCCGCGGCCGGGCAGGCCCGCGCCCGGGCCCGCACCCAGGCGGCCGCGCTGCGCGAACGGCTCGAACTCGCCGAGCTCATCGGCCAGGTCGCGGCCCGGGCGGAAACCCGGATGGCCGCCGCAGCCGGGGACGCGACCCGGCTGCGGGCGCAGGCGCAGGAGCAGCGGACCGCGACCGGGCAGGACGTGCTGGACCTGCGCGCCGCAGCCGAGGACCGCACGCAGGAGCTGAGGCAGCTCACCGATGCCGCCCACCGCGAGGAGGTGGCCCGGGCCGGGCTGCGCGCGCGGCTGGAGGCCCTGCGCTCCCGGGCCGCGGATGAATTCGGGATCACGGCAGAGGAACTGCTGGCTGGGTACGGTCCCGGCCAGCCTGTCCCCGGTTTCACCGATTCCGGCCCGGCCCCGGCGGGGGACCAGGGCGGTGCCGGGGCCGCGCGCCGGGACGGCGAGGACGGGGAGATACCGGTCGGCCCCGGCGGAACTGACGCCACCGGACCCGGACGGCCATTCGTGCGGGCCGAGCAGGAGGAACTGGCCGCCGCGCTGGAGAAGCGCCTGGCCCGGCTCGGGCGCATCAACCCGCTCGCCCTGGAAGAGTACGAGGCGCTTGAGGAGCGGCATGCTTTCCTCACCAGCCAGATCGAGGACCTGTGCGCCGGGCGGCGGGATCTGCTCGGCATCGTCAAAGACGTCGATGACCGGGTCCAGGCCGCCTTCGCCGGGGCGTTCGCCGACACCGCGCGCGAATTCGAGTCGGTGTTCGCCCGGCTGTTCCCCGGTGGGCGGGGCCGCCTGACGCTCACCGGCGATGACATGCTCACCGCCGGGATCGAGGTGGAGGCGCGTCCGCCGGGCAAGCGGGTCAAGCGCCTCTCGCTGCTCTCCGGCGGGGAGCGCTCACTGACCGCCCTCGCGCTGCTCGTGGCGGTGTTCAAGGCCCGGCCCAGCCCGTTCTACGTCATGGACGAGGTCGAGGCGGCCCTGGATGACGCCAACCTCACCCGGCTGCTCGGCCTGCTCGGGGAGCTGCGCGAGAACAGCCAGCTCATCGTCATCACGCACCAGAAACGGACCATGCAGACCGCCGACGCCCTGTACGGGGTGTCCATGCGCCCCGACGGTGCCACGACGATGGTCTCCCAGCGCCTGCGCGAGGTGGCGAGCGCCTAGCGCCGGGGATCCCCCTGAGCTCCGGCGGGTGCTAACCCCGGGCTCTGGCGGTCCGAAGGGGAGCTTTTATGCGGGGAGGGGACGCGCCCGCTTGCCAGGATTTTATCGCCGGGGGAAAGAATGAGTCGTCCGAATTGAACGAGCCCGCCGTGGCGGCGAAACGGGCTGAGCAGGACTGCGGCTCGCATTGTTACTAGGTCGTTATCGGATGCTGACGTTTAGCCGGCGAATCTCGGCGAAACCCAGCCGATCATGAGAAACATGGTGGCGCTTTTCCTCTGGATGACCGTGGTGGCAGGTATCGGATTCCTCGTCGTCGTGAGCGCGGTGCGCCGCGCACAGAGCACCGGGCACCGATCCTCGACCGTGTTCACCCGCCGCCGGAGACGTAAGGAACGCGCCCGCTTGTCCGCCCCTGCCCGTTCAGCCGATGAGCGCAGCACCGCAGCCCGCGCCGCACGGCGCCGCCGCCCGCTGGCCGCGCCGGTGGCACGCCCGGCAACCGCCGCCT
>CAMCQD010000209.1 GCA_945876925.1 uncultured Dermatophilus sp. | reverse complement strand
GCCTGCCAGCCTCAGCTGCGGGTCAGCGCCGGGGTGCTGTCGCCGTGATCGCCATGCGACGCCTGGACCTCGGCCGGGGTCGGCGGCTCCACCCGGTCGCTGAAGAAGAACCGCGACCAGGCCGCCCGGCGCCGGTCCCGGCGCGCCGCCGGGGCGCTGACCCCGTGCTTGTCCTCGCCGGTGACCAGCTCGAGCGGGCGGGGCGACTCGTACCCGACCAGGGCCCACCGCTCGTATTCGCTCAGCGGCTCGTGCACCTCGTAGAACCTGCCCTCCTCGGTCTCCACGATCACCCCGGACTCGGAGCCGTGCAGCACCCGCTCGCGGTCGGCCCGCTGCAGCGACAGGCAGATCCGCTTGGTCACCCAGAACACCAGCACCGGGCCGATGAAGAAGAACGCCCGCAGGAAGACCGTGATGTCATTGATCGACAGGCCCAGCTTGATCGCCATGAGGTCATTGCCGGCCGCCACGAACATCACCAGGTAGGCGGTCAGCGCCCCGGCCCCCAGCGCGGTGCGGACGGGGCGGTTGCGCGGGCGGTCCAGCAGGTGGTGCTCGCGCTGGTCACCGGTCACCCAGGCCTCCAGGAACGGGTAGACGCCCATGATGACGAACACGGCCGGGAGCAGCACGATCGAGCCCAGGGCCACGTTCAGGCTGAGGGTGAAGCCGAGGATCTCCCACTCCAGCCAGCCCGGCAGCAGCCGCAGCGCGCCGTCGAAGGCCCCCATGTACCAGTCGGGCTGCACGCCCGCGGTCACCGGAGACGGATCGTAGGGGCCGTATAGCCAGATCGGGTTGATGGTGACCAGTGCCGAGATGAGCGTGATGATGCCGAACACGATGAAGAAGAACCCGCCGGCCTTGGCGGCGTACACCGGCATCACCCGGAACCCCACCACATTGTCGTTGGTGCGCCCCGGCCCCGGGTACTGGGTGTGCTTGTGCACCATGACGAGGATGAGGTGGGCTGCGAACAGGCCCATGAGCAGCGCCGGCACCAGCAGCACATGCACCGTGAACAGCCGCGGGACGATCGCGGTGCCCGGGAAGGCCCCGTCGAACAGGAAGTAGGCCACGTACGATCCCAGGACGGGCACGGACTGCAAGAAGCCCTCCATCACCCGCAGGCCGGTACCCGAGAGCAGGTCATCGGGCAGCGAGTAGCCGGCGAATCCCTCCACGCAGGCCAGGAACAGCAGTACCGTGCCGATAACCCAGTTGAGTTCGCGCGGCTTGCGGAACGCCCCGGTGAAGAACACCCGGCAGGCGTGCAGCGCGACCGCGGCGACGAAGAACAGCGCGGCCCAGTGATGGATCTGGCGGATAAGCAGCCCGCCCTTGACGCTGAAGCTGATGTCCAGGGTGGAGGCGTAGGCCTCGCTCATGCCGATTCCGTTCAGCGGCGCGTACTCGCCCTGGTACGTGGTGTGCCCCAGGCTGGGCACGAACCACATGGTGAGGAAGACGCCCGTGATGAGGCAGGCGATCATCGAGTACATCGCCACTTCGCCGAGCATGAAAGACCAGTGGTCGGGGAAGACCTTGCGCAGCAGGTAGCGCATGGGCCTGGCCAGCCCGGTGCGCTCGTCGAACCAGGTCGCCAGGCGGCCTGCCCTGCCGGAGGCGGGCGGGGCAGCGGGGCCAGGTTGCGTTTTAGTGCTCATCCACGCTCCCAGAAGCTCGGGCCGACGGGCTCGGCGAACCCGCGCGCGGCGATCAGGTAGCCCTCGTCGTCCACGGTGATCGGCAGCTGCGGCAGCGCTCGCTTAGCCGGGCCGAAGATCACCTTGCAGTCCTGCTTGAGATCGAACGTCGACTGGTGGCACGGGCACAGCAGGTGATGGGTCTGCTGCTCGTACAGCCCGACCGGGCAGCCGGCGTGAGTGCAGATCTTGTTGTACGCCACGATGCCCTGATAGCCCCATCCGGCTTCCTTGGCGTCGGTGATGTCCTCCGGGCGCAGCCGCATGAGCAGCACCGGGGCCTTGGCCTTGCGCTCCAGGTAGCCCAGGTGCTGGTCGAACCGGTACACCCCGGTGCGCTTCTCCTCCTCGGAGACGTAGCCCAGCTGATCCAGTTCGGCAAGGGTGGCGCTCATGTGCTCGGGCAGCACGTGGAAAGCCGACCCGACGGTGACGTCCGAGGCCTTGATCGGGGTGTTCTCCGGGTCGCGCATCAGGCGCATGCCGCCCTGCCAGAACGTCTCGGACAGTTCCGAGCCGGGCACCGGCCCCAGGCCGGCGACCAGCTGCACCACCGGCGGGACGGCGAACAGGCCCAGCGCGGTGCCGCCCAGCACGCCGATCATCGGGCGCCGTGCGAGCTGGGCCGAGGTGGCACCCTCGGCCAGGATCTCGCCCACGGCCTGGCGCTCGGCCGGCTCGGAGGCGGTCTGGTGACGTTCCTCGACCTGCTCGGTGCCGGGCATGAGCGTCTTGGCCCAGTGCACCGCGGCCAGGCCGATGCCCAGCAGGCTCAGCCCCATGCCCAGCCCGATGAGGGTGTGCAGCAGGTTGAGGTGCCCGAAGAAGGGCATGAAGAACATCGTCCGGGAATCGATGGCGAAGAACGCGATGACGAAGCCGATCGTGCCCAGGATCGAGATGGTGAACCAGAAGAGCACCTGGCGCTCGGCCCGCCTGGCCGCCGCGGGATCGACGTCGGCGTGGCGGGGCTGATGCGGGGGCAGGCCCGGGTCGGTGAACCGGGCCGGGATGCCGCCGGTTCCGTGCACGTGTCCCTCGTCCAGCGACACCACCGCGGAGCGCTCACCACCGCCGGTGGCCCCGGTGCCGGGACTGCCGTTTTCGTTCATGGTCGTGTCAATCCTGTCGGTCTTAAGGGGGCGGGGAGGCCTCAGGCGGCCTTGCGGGCGAGCCACACGGCGGCGCCGATCATGATCGGGATGCCGATTCCCCACAGGAAGTAGCCGTCCGCGACCGGGCCCAGGTTGCCCAGCGCGGGCCCGCCGTAGTTCTGGTTGCGGTCCAGTTCGTGCAGGTAGCCGATGACGTCCCGCTTGGCCTCGGCGTCGAGGTTGGCGTCGCTGAACACCGGCATGGACTGCGGGCCGGTGACCATCGCCTCGTAGATGTGCTTGCCCTCGATGTCCTTCAGCGGGGGAGCGTACTTACCGCGGGTGAGGGCGCCGCCGGATCCGGCGAAGTTGTGGCACATCGCGCAGTTGACCCGGAAGATCTCGCCGCCGCGGGCGACGTCGGCGCCCTCACCACTGGCGTACTGCGCGGCGGGGATGCCCGGGCCGGGACCCAGGGTGGCGATGTAGGCGGCCATCTGGTCAATCTGGGTCTGGCTGAACTGCGGGGTGCCGCGTTTGGCCTGCACGCCGGGCTGGGCCAGCGGCATCCGCCCGGTGCCGACCTGGAAGTCCACCGAGGCCGCGCCCACCCCGGCCAGCGACGGCCCGGCCGGGGTGCCCCCGGCCTGCATGCCGTGGCACGAGGCGCAGTTGGCCGCGAAGAGCTGCTGCCCGGCAGTCACCTGGTCGCCGGTGGCGGCGGGAACGCCGGCCCGGGCCCGGCCGGGGACCACGAGGGCGTACGCGGTGCCCAGGGAGACCAGGCCGAACACGATGAGGAGGGCGAATACCGCGGAGTGCCGCCTGCGGGCGGTTGATGCGTTCACGTGAGGGTCCTTCGCGGTCGGGGAGGATCGGGTCCTCCGGGCGGGCGCGCCGGCCAGCGGACGGAATTACTGGAGCAGGTAGATGGCTGCGAACAGGCCGATCCAGACCACGTCGACGAAGTGCCAGTAGTACGACGTCACGATGGCCCCGGTCGCCTGCCGGTGGGTGAACTGGCGGGCGGTCATGCTGCGCCCGATGATGAGCAGGAAGGCGATCAGCCCCCCGGCCACGTGGATGGCGTGGAATCCGGTGGTGAGGAAGAAGACCGAGGCGTAGGCGTTGGCGTTCAGCGCGATGCCGTGCGACCACAGCTCGGCGTACTCGAAGACCTGCCCGGCCACGAACACGGCGCCGAACAGGTACGTCAGCACGTACCACTCGCGCATGCCCCACGAACTCACCTGCAGCAGGGACCCCTGCCGGGAGCCGATGCCCTGCTCGGCCTTGAACACGCCCAGCTGGCACCAGACCGAGGAGATGACGAGGATCAGCGTATTGACGGCCGCGAACGGCACGTTGAGCTTCTCTGTCTCCCCGGCCCACAGATCGGGGCGGACCGACCTGATGCTGAAGTAGATTGCGAACAGGCCCGCGAAGAACATGAGCTCACTGCTCAGCCACACGATGGTGCCCACCGCGGCCATGTTCGGCCGGGTCACCGGACCTTGTCCGAAGCCTGCGCGGGAGCGCGGATCCGGGCTGCCCGCACGGGAAGAGGTAACGGTCGTCACGTCGCCATTATGTCTTGAAGATCACGCCGAAAGCGGCTTGCGGGGAACACGAGTCTAGTTGGGATTAGCCGATTCTGGCCGTCTGCGCCGCATGCCCCGGGCGGTAGCGGCCTGACCGGCATTAGGATCAGTGCATGACCACCGGCTTGCCTGGGCGAAACGTACCCAGTTCGACGACGACTTCACGGCCCGCGGCGGCGCACCAGGTCCGCGTGCTCGTCTACAGCGATGACC
>CAMCQD010000208.1 GCA_945876925.1 uncultured Dermatophilus sp. | reverse complement strand
AGACCCCGGCAGGCAAACCCAGAGCGCTGCGCGGGTTCCCGATAGGGCGTGCCCGCCCGGAAGGCACGGGCGGGCACTTGCCCCCCATGGCCCCTGAGCCCTCGGCACAGCCCGTGGCCGCTTGGCGAGGAGCATCGGGGCAGCTGCGGCACCGCGTAGGTAACGACCTCAGGAATACCGTTCTCGACCCCCCGCGCACGTTTACCTAGGTGAATGCGCGCAGAGGCCCGAGAAAGGGATACTTCAGGCCGCTACGTCCAGGGCACGCCACCTGCGCCACGCCTGCGACCACGACCACCACACGCCTGGCCCGGCGATTCGCATGGCGAAGAGACCAGTGTCGGGCTGCCCAAGCGGCAACACCACCTGTCACCCACTTGGCCTGGCGATTCGCGAGCGCGACCGCTCGACAGCAGGCCGCCAGCCGGGGAAGCCGGGTCAGGCCTGGCCGGCTCCCGGCTCGCCCCGGCGGCGCGAGGGCCCAGCAGGCGAAACGCGCTAGCCGGCTGTCACCGGACTGCACGTCCCTGCCTGCCAGCTGACCCGGTAACGCCCCGCAGGCCACCCGGGCAGGCGCGCACGTGAGATTCAGCGCGCCCGTTCCCGGGCAGGCACCTCGGCCACGTGCGCGACAGGAACGTGACCCGCACTCACCGGCAAGCCGTCGCCTGACCCTGCCGTAACCTGGCGGCATGACGCCCGCAGACGTGCTCCTAGATGGGATCAGCCGCATCTCACCGGTTTTCGAGGCTGCCGTCGATGGGCTGAGTGCTGACGCGCTTACCTGGTCTCCCGGCCCGGGGGCTAACCCGATCGCGTGGCTGGCGTGGCACAGCGGCCGGGTCATCGACGCCCAGGTGGCCGAGCTGGACGGGCAACCGGAGGAATGGATCACGCAGGGGTGGCATGAGCGTTTCGCCCTGCCGCTGCCCGCAGACGCGATGGGCTACGGCATGACGGGCTACGCGATGAGCCCCGGCGACGCGGCCCGCGTCGTCGCGACCCCGGAGCTGCTGACCGGCTACCTCGCTGACGCGGTCGCCAGGATGGGCACTTACGTGCGCGGCCTGCGCCCCGGGGATCTGGATGAGATCATCGACCGCCGCTGGGATCCGCCGGTGACCCGGGGCGTGCGGCTGGTCAGCATCGTGGACGACTGCGCCCAGCACGCCGGCCAAGCCGCCTACCTGCGGGGTCTCCTCGACCGGCGCTGACGCGTCACCGGCACCGCCCCGGCCCGCGGGGGCAGACTGGTTGCCGGGACACACGCGCCCCCGAGCGAAGGAGCGGACGTGTTGTGGTTCGCGCCCCTCGCCGTCGTGGTTGGGGCGTGCCTGCAGCGCGCCTCCGGCACCGGGGTGGGCCTGGCCGTCAGCCCGGTGCTCGCGTTCCTGTTCGGGCCGGGGCCCGGCGTGCTCATCACGAACACGACCACGATGCTTTCGGTGCGCTGATCGGGTTCAGCGTGCGGCGCGACGTGGACTGGGCCCATTACCGCAGCATCGTCGTGTGGGCGGTGCCCGGGGTGATCGCGGGCGCGTGGGTGGTGCGTGCGGTGGCGGTGAGCCTGCTGCAGATCATCATCGGCTCGGTTGTCGTGTTCGCGCTGGTGGTCAGCGCTGGATTGCCGCGGCTTCCTTACTTACCGGGCCCGTGGCCGCGCCGGGTGGCAGGTGTGGCCGGCGGGCTGCTCAACGCGACCGCCGGGATCGCGGCACCTGCGATGGTGCTGCACGCTAACGTGGCTCGCATCCCTCAACCGGTGTTCGCGGCCACGATGCAGCCGATCTTCGCCACCCTCGGGTTCCTGTCGGTGACGACGAAGACGCTGCTCGGCTCCGTGCCGGGAGAGGTATTCCCGCCGTGGTGGATGCTGCCCGCGCTGGCTGTCGCAGTGATGATCGGCTCCCAGCTCGGGGCGGCACTCGCCGGAGCGCTCGGGCCTGCCAGCTCTCGCCGGGTCGCGATGGCCCTCGCGCTCGCCGGTGGCACCGTCGTCCTGCTGCGCGGGCTCGGCGTCCTGTGATGCTGGCCTGGCCGGGAAGCCAGCGCGGGCCCGGGTTCGGCGGCGCGCCGGATCCGGCTCGTGCCTAACTGCGTGGGATCCGGGCGGATCAGGCATACTTCGGGTGAGCACCCGGCTATCGGCCGGGGCCACCGGGGCGGCAGGTCAGCCCTCTCGGGCCTCTAGCTCAGTTGGCAGAGCATCGGACTTTTAATCCGCTGGTCGTGGGTTCGAGCCCCACGGGGCCCACCACCCGAACCCGCAGGTCAGGGGGCATTGGTTCGCTTCTTCCCCTGCTTGCCGGAGCGCTTCTGACCCGTTTTGCTAACGGATTTGCTAACGCGCTCTCCCATCGCCTCCGCGAACTTGGAGGCCGCACCGCTTGCCTGATCGCTGAGAACATGCGCGTAGACGCGGAGCGTGACCGACGAGTCGGTGTGCCCGAGCCGGGCCGCGACGACGTGAACGGGCACACCGGCCTGCAGGAGCAGGGTCGCGTGCAGGTGACGCAGGTCGTGAAACCGCATCGGCGGCAGGGGTGCGGCGGGGGTAGCGCTGTTGTGCGCCTTGACGAGCTTGCCCATCAGGTTCGAGGGCGTGTCGGGGTAGATCGGTGCGCCGAGCTGCATACGGAAGATGTGCTCGCCAGTCACCCAGGAGTCCCCGGCGATGCGCTTGTCTTCGTCTTGCCTCGACTTGTGCTCGCGGAGGATCGCCGCCGTACGCGCATCGAGGGAGACGACGCGAGCCCGGCCGCTCTTGGTCGTGCCCTCGACTCGCTGGTGCTCGATGATGCCGGCCGATGCGTGCACGTTCATCGACGGTTGCGAGCCCAGATCGAGATCCCGCCACCTCAGGGCGAGCAGTTCGCCGCGACGGGCACCGGTGAAGGCAGCCAGGCGGAACAGGGCATAGAGCCGATGCTCACTGGCAGTGCCGAGGAACGCCGCCAGCTGTCCGGCGGTCCACATGTGCGCCTCCTGCCGCGACGGGGCTTTACGGGGCCGCTTGGCGCGATCAGCGGGATTGGCGGGTAGGAGCTGGTCGGAGACCACGGCGTCACGCAGGGCCTTACGCAGCACGACGTGCACATATTCGACGGTTCTCCCTGAGAGCGGACGCCCTTTGAACCCACCGCCGTTGAGCAAGGCCCTGTACATGGCGTTGATGTGCGCCGGTCGCAGGTCCTGCAGCTTGACTCGCCCGATGTGCGGCGTGATGTACGCGCGGATGATCCGGTCATAGTCGGCGCGGGTGCGCGGCTTGATTTCGAGGGCATGCGCTGCGAGCCAGCCCGGCAAGTACTCGGCCACGGTGAGGGTGGACCGGTCTACGTAGTCACCCAGACGAGCCGCAACACGAGCCTTGTCGCGAGCGGCTTTGGCGGCACTCTCCGACGAGAAGCCGCCTACCCAACGTGGCTTGCTGGCGCCCGTAGAGTCAGTCACCCGGATGACGTACGACCACGTGCTGCCGCGCCGGATCACACCGTCTCGAAGCCGCGACTTCTCTACTCCGGCGCTCATGCCGACACCGCGTGCGCGTCGATGAAGGCGAAGACATCGCGACCGCGAACGCGTCGAGCCCCATCGATCTTGATCGACGCCATCTGACCGGTGCGCACCAGCTCATACACCTTCGAGCGACTCAGGCTCAGGTACGCAGCCACGTCGCGAATGCGGTACAGCTTCGAGTCTTCCATTGCCAGCTCCATTGCTCTTGAACGGGAATCAGCGAGGGTGATTGGCGGCGCGCCATTGGTGGTGTTCGCGGGCGCGTGCGGCTGCGGCGAGGGCGAGCTGGTGGTCGCCGGGCCGGGGCCAGCCGGCGCCCGCGTATTGCCAGGTGCCGATGACGAGGGTGGTCTCCTCCTCGGCATCGGTGGCGAGGAGGCGTGTTTCGAGGTCGCGGGTGTCCAGCGGCACGCCGGTGCGGTTCGCGTGTTCGAGCAGGCGGCGGTAGCGGGCGCGGGCAGCGCGCAGGCGCCCGAGGGTGATCGAGAACCGCCGTGACCTGGTGGAGAAGTGGCCGCGGAAGCCGAGCATGTGCGCCCATTTGCCGAGCAGCGCGTAGTGGTCTCGGCCCGTCTTCGGATCGGCGGGGACGATGGTGGGGTGCCCGGCGCGGCGGTACTCGTCACGGGTGCGGGCGAGTTCGTGCAGGCGGCGGCATTCCCGGGCGAGGCGTACGAGGTGGGTGCGGTGCCCGGCGGTGCGGAGGTCGGCGGCATCTTTGGTGGCGTACTTGGCGAGGTATCCGGCGACCTGCTCGGGGGTGAGTTCGTCTGACGAGGTGAGGTCGCGGCGGGCGTGGGTGATCGTGCGTACGTCGAGCTGTGCGCCCCAGGCGAGCACGCGGGGGGTGTCGGTCTCGAAGGCCGGCGGAGCCGTGACCGTAGTCACGCGGGCTGCGTCGGTGACCGCCCCGGCCAGGTCCTCGGCGGTGAAGGGGCAGGGGGTGCCGGGGCCGTCGGGTCCGTCGAGGCGGATCAGGGCGTGGAAATGTATCGCGCCGCGGGCCTGGTACTCGGCGACCTTGGCGAACTGCACCGTGCAGCGCTTACGCACCCCGGATTCGGTGACGCCGAGACGGGAGGCCAGGGCGCGGCGGATGGCGGTTGTCGTGCGCCGCCACAGTTCGG
>CAMCQD010000207.1 GCA_945876925.1 uncultured Dermatophilus sp. | reverse complement strand
GCTCTCCCGGGTAGCGATCGTGCTGCAGGACGTGGCCCTATCGAACGATTCAGTGTTCGCCAATATCGCCCTCGGACGCCCGGACGCCACCCAGGCGCACGTCGAAGCCGCCGCCCGGGCCGCCTGCATCCACGAGCGCATCATGCGCCTGCCCGAGGGATACCAGACGATCCTCGGCGAGGAGGGCGGGTTCCTCTCCGGAGGGGAACGCCAGCGGATCACCCTCGCCCGCGCCTACCTGCAGGACGCGCCGGTGCTCATCCTCGACGAAGCCACCGCGCAGGCCGACCCGCAAGCCGAGCACGACATCCACCGGGCGCTATCCGCACTGGCCGCCGGGCGGACCGTCATCGTCATCGCCCACCGCCTGGCCACCATCCAGGACGCCGACCAGATCCTCGTCCTCGACAGCGGGCTGATCCGCGAACGGGGCAGCCACGCCGGGCTGCTGGCCGCCGGGGGCAGATACGCCGCCCTGTGGCAGGCCCAGCAGCTGAGCTACGCGGAGGAACGCGAACCGGAGGAGCCCCCATGTGGCAGCTAATCGCCCGTGTCGTCAACGTCGCCGAGCTGCGCTGGCTCCTCGCCTGGTTCGTCGCCGCGGCCGTGCTGCAGGGCCTCACCCTGGCCTGCATGATCCCGCTGCTGCGGGCCCTGTTCACCCGGTCCGGTTCACTAGGCACGTGGCTCGCCGTCGCCACGGCGCTCGCGGTCGCGACCGTGGCCATCGACACCGCGGCGATGATCCGCTCCTACCGGATCAGCGTCTACGAAGTGTGCGACACGATGATCGGCCGGGTCGCCGATCACGTGCTGCGGCTGCCACTGGGCTGGTTCGGCGCCCGGCAGGAAGCCGCGGTCGCCAACGCCATGTCCCGGGAAGTCAATACACTGTCGCATCTGGCGTCGCTGCTCATCCCCAGCCTGTGCAACGCGTTCGTCGTTCCCCTGGTGCTGCTAGCCGCGACCGCGTTCGTCGAATGGCCGCTGGCGCTGATCATGGCCTGCTCAATCGCGCCATTCGCGCTCACCTGGCGGCGCATGTCCGCCGCGACGACCCGCGACAATGAGATGGAAGACGCCGCCTCCGCCGCAGCAGCCGGGCGGCTGATCGAATTCGCACGGCTGCAGCCGGTGCTGCGCGCCACCGGCAGGGCAGGGTCGTGGGAGCCGGTGCGCCGCGCCCTCGACGACGACGCCGGCGCCACGCTCGCCGGGCTGCGCGCCAAGGGCCGCCCCGCGCAGGGCTTCAACCTCATCGCCAACCTCACCTTCGCGCTGGTGCTCGCCGCCGGGCTCGCCGCGGTCACCGGGTACCGGCTCGACGCCGTCGCCTACCTCGTGCTCATGGCCGTGTGCGCCCGGATGCTGCTGCCGCTCACCAAAGCGGCGATGTACGCCGCAGAACTCAACAACGCACAGGTGGCACTGCGCTCACTGAACGAGATCCTCAGCTCGCAGCCGCTACCCGAACCCACCGCGGATGCCGGCGCCGCCGCGGGCGGGTTCGCCGTGCAGGAGCCCGCCGGGACCGGAGTGGAACTGCGTGACGTCTCCTTCGCCTACGAGCCGGGCCGCCCGGTGCTGGACGGCATCACGCTCACGGCACCGCAGGGGGCCGTCACCGCGCTCGCCGGCCCCTCAGGAGCGGGCAAGTCGACGATCCTGCGCCTCGTCGCACGGTTCTGGGACGCCGACGCCGGCCAGGTCACCATCGGCGGCGCCGACGTGCGGGCCATCCCCGCCACCCGGATCATGGACCTCGTCTCGATGGTGTTCCAGGACACGTACCTGTTCGACACCACGATCCGGGACAACCTGCGCGTCGCCCGGCCCGGAGCAACCGACGAGGAACTGGCCCGCGCGGCCCGCCGCGCCCGCCTCGACCGCGTCATCGAGGCGCTGCCCCACGGCTGGGACACCAACGTCGGCCCGGCCGGGCAGAGCCTGTCCGGCGGGGCCCGCCAGCGGGTCGCCATCGCGCGGGCGTTCCTCAAGGACGCGCCGATCCTGCTCCTCGACGAGATCACCTCCGCGCTCGACGGGGAGAACGAATCAGCGATCACGGAGGTGGTGAACGACCTGGCCCAAGGCCGGACCGTCATCGTCGTCGCCCACCGGCTCACCACGATCAGGCGCGCCGACCAGGTGGCGTTCCTGGAACCGTCCCCCTCCGGGGCCCGCGTCACCGAGATCGGCACCCCGCAGGAACTCGCAGCCGCCGGCGGGTCATTCGCCAGCTTCACGGAAGCAGCCCTGGCCTCATCCCGCTGGAAAGTGCGCTAACCCCGCCCCCGGGGTGCCGGGGGCGGGGGTGCTAGCCCGGGCCTCTCGCGGGGGATTCCCCGGTCCCCTCGCGGAAATCCTGGCCCCCAGATTGCCCGGGTACCTCATGGGCGCAGGCGACTCACCATCCGAGCGCTAACCCTGCCTCAGGTGCCCCGGGTGCGGACGTGACGCAGCCCGGGGCGGGCCGTGATGAAATGCTCCGGCCGGGAGGAGCGGAACGGCCCGCTGGCGCCGGTGGCCAGCGCGACCGGGACGACCCCGCTGGTGCCGGGATCAGTAAGGCGTCCGGGGAGCCGGGCACCATGAACCATGCTTTCAGCCCTCCGTCAGGGCTAGTCCGGCCCCGGCACGCGGTGACCGTCGTGACGGACCATGACCCAGATCTTGCGATGACCCCGGATGACCCCGCATTAGATGCCCGCCCGCCTTCGCCACCGCATCCTCCCGGCGCTGCTCACGCACCGGGGCCAGCCAGCGGACCTTCACGGCTGCCCTGCACGAGCCCGGGCCTGCCAGCGGCGCCAGGTCCGTTCGGGAAGCCAGGCAGTTCGCAGAACCTCGAGGCCGGCACTCCCTCCTCGACGCGGACTACCTCGAAGGCCTCGAAAACCCCAGCCGACCCGATGCCGTCCGCGGCGGGTGCGGCCTCATCACCCCCGTAGCCCGGGAGCGTCAGCGGATCACACCGCCGCCCTCCGCCGGCAACGAGGCACCCGCGACGAAGGCCCCCCAGGACAGCGCACCCGCCAGACCGCAGCGCCAGCTTCCCCGCGCCCGCCCGCCCGGGGTCACGTGGCCGCATGTCGCCTTCCACGCGGGCGGCGCGTCTACGGTGGGAGCACGCTCAGACCGGCCGAAGACGCAGGCGAGCACGTGAGAGGAGCCCCGATGACCCGCAGCACGCCCACCGGCGGCCACCATCCGCCCAGCGACGGCGAACGAGCCACGCCCCCACCGGCTCCCCCGGCCACGCCGCCCGCACGGCAACGGCGGTTCGACATCGCCTACCGCACGATCAGCACCCCCATCGGGACACTCCTGCTCGCCGCAACCGAGGCAGGCCTGGTACGGGTCGCCTTCGAAAGCGAAGGACACGATTTAGTCCTGGCCGCCCTCGCCGCGCAGTTCGGCCCCCGGGTGCTAGAGGAACCCGGCCACCTCGACCCGGTCGCCGCCGAGCTGGAAGAGTACTTCGCCGGCCAGCGGCGCGCCTTCGGCATCCCGCTCGACTACGCGATGTCCTCCGGATTCCGGCAAACCGTGCAACGCTGCCTGCCGCAGATCGGCTACGGGCAGACCCGGTCCTACAAGCAGCTCGCACAACTCGCCGGCCGCCCGGGCGCGGCCCGCACGGCCGGCACGGCATGCGCGACCAACCCGCTCCCGATAGTGCTGCCCTGCCACCGGGTGCTGCGCAGCGACGGCAGCCTAGGCGGCTACCTCGGCGGCCTGGACGCCAAAAAGGCCCTGCTGGCGCTGGAACGGCCCGCTTGAGCACGCAGCGACCCGAACCGGAAACATCCGCAGCGAGCCCGCACTCCGCGAGCCGCGCCCCCGCCGGTCCCGGGCACGGCGCGGCGGCCGGGTCCGGCCTCGTCATCGGCGAAGACGGCCTGGCCCGGCCGGCGTGGGCGAGCACCGACCCATTACTACGCGACTACTACGACACCGAATGGGGCATGCCGGTCCGCGACGAGCAGGGCGTGTACGAACGGCTCAGCCTCGAAGCATTCCAGGCCGGCCTTTCCTGGGCGACGATCCTGCGCAAACGGACCGCATTCCGGGCAGCCTTCGACGGCTTCGACCCCGAGCGCGTCGCGCGCTACGGGCAGAGGGAGTCCGAACGGCTCATGGCCGACGCGGGCATCGTGCGCAACCGCGCCAAAATCCAGGCCACGATCACCAACGCGAACGCGACCCTCCGGCTGCGGGAAAAAGGCGGCCTAGCCGCATTCACCTGGTCCTTCCAGCCGCCCGAAACACCGGCCCCGCGCACGCTCGCCGAGATCCCGTCACAGTCACCCGAATCACGCGCCCTGGCCAAGGCGCTACGCCGCGAAGGGTTCGCCTTCGTCGGCCCGACGACGATGTTCGCCCTGATGGAAGCCATCGGGATCATCGACACCCACCTTGTCGGCTCACACCGCCGCGGCACCTCCGGCATCTGGCCAGCCTGAACTGCACTGGTGCTGTCGCTCGTGCCCTGCCGGGCTGGAGCCCTACCCGGTACTCCGGCGACGGGCCCGGCTCCCGCGCTGTCCCTTGCAGCCACCCGCGGTGCGGAACCGCTCACAGCGCATCGCTCCCGGATCGTCCGCGCCGTCGAGCCTGTGCCAGCCGGGGCTATTCACTGCCGAAGCACGCGGAATGCGCCCGAGCCTGCGGCTGACGCGGTCACT
>CAMCQD010000206.1 GCA_945876925.1 uncultured Dermatophilus sp. | reverse complement strand
CACCTTCATCATCAACGGCACTGAGCGCGTCGTGGTCTCGCAGCTGGTCCGCAGCCCGGGGGCGTACTTCGAATCCGCCCCGGACAAGACCAGTGACAAGGACATCTTCACCGCCAAGATCATCCCCAGCCGGGGGGCGTGGCTGGAGTTCGAGGTGGATAAGCGCGACATGGTCGGGGTGCGCGTCGACCGCAAGCGCAAGCAGTCCGTCACCGTGCTGCTCAAGGCGCTCGGCTGGACCGACGCGCAGATCCTCGAGGAATTCGGCGACTACGACTCCATGCGCACCACGCTGGAGAAGGACAGCACGGCCGGCCAGGACGATGCGCTGCTGGACATCTACCGCAAGCTGCGCCCGGGGGAGCCGCCGACCAGGGAAGCCGCCCAGAACCTGCTGGACAACCTCTACTTCAACCCCAAGCGCTACGACCTGGCCAAGGTGGGCCGGTACAAGCTCAACAAGAAGCTGGGCATCGAGACCGACCCGTCGGCTTCCACGCTGACCGTCGACGACATCGTCGCCACGATCAAGTACCTCGTCGCCCTGCACGACGGCCGCGACAGCCTGCCGGGCCGCCGGGAGGGCGCCGACGTCACCGTGCGCGTCGAGGTGGACGACATCGACCACTTCGGCAACCGCCGCCTGCGCAGCGTCGGGGAGCTCATCCAGAACCAGGTGCGCACCGGCCTGTCGCGCATGGAGCGGGTCGTCCGTGAGCGGATGACCACCCAGGACGTCGAGGCGATCACCCCGCAGACGCTGATCAACATCCGCCCCGTGGTGGCCAGCATCCGCGAGTTCTTCGGCACCAGCCAGCTGTCGCAGTTCATGGACCAGAACAACCCGCTGGCCGGGCTGACGCACAAGCGGCGCCTGTCCGCCCTCGGCCCGGGCGGCCTGTCCCGGGACCGGGCCGGCATGGAGGTCCGCGACGTCCACCCGTCGCACTACGGCCGCATGTGCCCCATCGAGACCCCTGAAGGCCCGAACATCGGCCTCATCGGCTCGCTCGCGTCCTACGCGCGGATCAACCCGTTCGGCTTCATCGAGACCCCGTACCGCAAGTGCGACCACGGCCGGGTCACCGACGAGGTCAACTACCTGTCCGCCGACGAGGAGGACGAGTTCGTCATCGCCCAGGCCAACGCGCCCGTGGGCGAGGACGGGCGGTTCGTCGAGGAGCGCGTGCTGGCCCGCCGCAAGGGCGGGGAGTCCGAGGACATCCCGGCCAGCGAAGTCGACTACATGGACGTCTCCCCGCGCCAGATGGTCTCGGCGGCGACCGCGCTCATCCCGTTCCTGGAGCACGACGACGCCAACCGCGCGCTCATGGGCGCCAACATGCAGCGCCAGGCGGTCCCGCTGGTCCGCAGCGAAGCCCCCTTCGTCGGTACCGGCATGGAGTACCGGGCCGCGCTGGACTCCGGTGACGTTGTCCGGGCCCGGACCGCGGGCGTGGTCACCAAGGTGTCGGCCGACATGGTCGAGGTCGCCGGTGACGACGGGCACTACATCAGCTACCGCATCCAGAAGTTCCAGCGCTCCAACCAGGGCACCTGCTACAACCAGCGGGTCGTCGTGAGCGAGGGCACCCGCCTCGAGGCCGGGGACGTCATCGCCGACGGCCCGGCTACCGACGGCGGCGAGATGAGCCTGGGCCGCAACCTGCTGGTCGCGTTCATGCCGTGGGAGGGCTACAACTACGAGGACGCGATCATCCTGTCCCAGCGTCTCGTGCAGGACGACGTGCTCTCCTCGATCCACATCGAGGAGCACGAGGTCGATGCGCGCGACACCAAGCTGGGCCCCGAGGAGATCACCCGCGACATCCCGAACGTGTCCGAGGAGGTGCTGGCCGACCTCGACGAGCGCGGCATCATCCGGATCGGCGCCGAGGTGCGCGACGGCGACCTCCTGGTCGGCAAGGTGACCCCCAAGGGCGAGACCGAGCTGACTCCCGAGGAGCGGCTGCTGCGCGCGATCTTCGGCGAGAAGGCCCGCGAGGTGCGCGACACCTCGCTGAAGGTGCCGCACGGCGAGACCGGCACGGTCATCGGCGTCAAGGTGTTCGACCGCGAGGAAGGCGACGAGCTGCCCCCCGGCGTCAACCAGCTCGTCCGGGTGTACGTGGCCAACAAGCGCAAGATCACCGACGGCGACAAGCTGGCCGGCCGGCACGGTAACAAGGGCGTCATCTCCAAGATCCTCCCGGTCGAGGACATGCCGTTCCTGGAGGACGGCACCCCGGTCGATGTCGTGCTCAACCCGCTGGGCGTCCCGGGCCGGATGAACATCGGCCAGGTGCTCGAGATCCACCTGGGATGGGCTGCCAGCCGCGGCTGGCGGATCGAGGGCGACCCGGACTGGGCCCAGATGATCCCCGACGACGGACGCGAGGCTCCGGCCTCCACTCGGGTGGCCACGCCGGTGTTCGACGGCGCCCGCGAGGAAGAGATCAAGGGCCTGCTCGCTTCGGCGCACCCTGCCCGGGACGGCCAGCGCCTGGTCGCCCCCAACGGGAAGGCGCGGCTGTTCGACGGGCGCTCCGGTGAGCCGTTCCCGGACGAGATCGCGGTCGGCTATATGTACATCCTCAAGCTGCACCACCTGGTCGATGACAAGATCCACGCCCGGTCGACCGGCCCGTACTCGATGATCACCCAGCAGCCGCTGGGAGGTAAGGCGCAGTTCGGTGGTCAGCGCTTCGGGGAGATGGAGGTGTGGGCGCTGGAGGCGTACGGCGCGGCCTACGCCCTGCAGGAGCTGCTCACCATCAAATCCGACGACATCACCGGGCGCGTCAAGGTGTACGAGGCGATCGTCAAAGGCGAGAACATCCCCGAGCCGGGTATTCCCGAGTCGTTCAAGGTGCTCATCAAGGAAATGCAGTCCCTGTGCCTGAACGTGGAAGTGCTCTCCTCCGACGGCACCCAGATCGACCTGCGCGAGCCGGAGCAGGAGGTGTTCCGGGCGGCTGACGAGCTCGGCATCGACCTGTCCCGGCGCGAGCCCAGCTCGGTCGAGGAGGTCTGACGTTGCCGCCGGCCCGGGCGGGATACCCCCGGGCCGGCGCTGGTCACGCACGAGCCGCCGCCCGCCCGCCGGCGCGCAGCGGCATCCGCCGGGTCCGCCCGGCACCGCGAACTTCGCGACCTATACCTCATAGAACGAGAGAAGGACACACGTGCTCGACGTCAACTTCTTTGACGAGCTGCGCATCGGCCTGGCCAGCGCGGAGGACATCCGCAACTGGAGCCACGGAGAGGTCAAGAAGCCCGAGACGATCAACTACCGCACCCTCAAGCCCGAGAAGGACGGCCTCTTCTGCGAGAAGATCTTCGGCCCCACCCGGGACTGGGAGTGCTACTGCGGCAAGTACAAGCGCGTCCGGTTCAAGGGCATCATCTGCGAGCGCTGCGGCGTCGAGGTGACCCGCTCGGGCGTGCGCCGTGAGCGGATGGGGCACATCGAGCTGGCCGCCCCGGTGACGCACATCTGGTACTTCAAGGGCGTGCCGTCCCGGCTGGGCTACCTGCTCGACCTGGCCCCCAAGGACCTGGAGAAGGTCATCTACTTCGCGGCCTACATGATCACCAGCGTCGACGACGAGGCCCGTCACCGCGATCTGCCCTCCCTGGAGGCCCAGGTCGAGGTGGAGAAGAAAGCCATCGAGAACGCGCGTGACGCCCAGGTGGAGGAGCGCGCCAAGAAGCTCGAGGCCGATATCGCCGAGCTGGAGGCCGAGGGCGCTAAGGGCGATGTCCGCCGTAAGGTGCGCGAGAGCGCTGAGCGGGAGATGAACGCCATCCGCAAGAAGGCCGACCAGCAGGTCGAGCGGGTCGACCAGGTGTGGACCCGGTTCAAGAACCTCAAGGTCCAGGACCTGGAGGGGGATGAGGTCCTCTACCGCGAGATGCGCGACCGGTACGGCATGTACTTCGAGGGCAGCATGGGCGCCCAGGCGCTGCAGCGGCGCCTGGAGACCTTCGACCTCGACGCCGAGGCCGAGCAGCTGCGCGAGGTCATCCAGACCGGTAAGGGCCAGCGCAAGACGCGCGCGATCAAGCGGCTGCGGGTCGTCACCGCCTTCCAGACGACCAACAACAGTCCCAATGGCATGGTGCTCGACTGCGTCCCGGTCATCCCGCCGGACCTGCGCCCGATGGTGCAGCTCGACGGCGGCCGGTTCGCCACCAGCGATCTGAACGACCTGTACCGCCGGGTCATCAACCGCAACAACCGCCTCAAGCGGCTGCTGGACCTCGGTGCGCCCGAGATCATCGTGAACAACGAGAAGCGCATGCTGCAGGAGGCCGTGGATGCGCTGTTCGACAACGGCCGCCGCGGGCGCCCGGTCACCGGCCCGGGCAACCGGCCGCTGAAGTCGCTGTCCGACATGCTCAAGGGCAAGCAGGGCCGTTTCCGGCAGAACCTGCTCGGTAAGCGCGTCGACTACTCGGGCCGTTCGGTCATCGTGGTCGGCCCGACGCTCAAGCTGCACCAGTGCGGCCTGCCCAAGCAGATGGCCCTGGAGCTGTTCAAGCCGTTCGTCATGAAGCGGCTGGTCGACCTGGACCACGCGCAGAACATCAAGTCGGCCAAGCGGATGGTCGAGCGTGCCCGCCCGCAGGTGTGGGACGTGCTCGAAGAGGTCATCACCGAGCACCCGGTGCTGCTCAACCGCGCGCCGACGC
>CAMCQD010000205.1 GCA_945876925.1 uncultured Dermatophilus sp. | reverse complement strand
TGCCGGGCACGCTGCGGGCCCGGGGCGTCCCGGCACCCCGGACGGCTCGCAGGCACCTGGCCGCCCACCCCCTGATCCCGGCGAGCACGGCTTGCGGCGCCGGCGGCCCCGGCGGCGGCTCCCACCCGGGCTGGACGGCATCGAGCGTGCCATCGCCGGTGGCGGGCAGCTCGTGGCAGCCCAGCGGCCAGGCCTCCACCGGGTCCTCCGCGAGCGCGGCCGGAGTGTTACGGGCTGAAACCACGTCGAGCATCCCCCCAGATGCGTGCCGCGCGGCACCACCCCCGTGGCCTGCGCGGCATTCCCCAATTAGTCCCCCGGGCACGGTATGACGTGCCGCATTCCCGACCGTATCCGGTGCCCGGGCGGCGGTGCCGGACGTGGTGCGTGCCAGATGCCGGCAACCGGCCCGGCTCGCTGCCGTGCCCGGTGCCCGCGCGGGCGAGCGGGTGCACCCGTTGCTGCGCCGGCGAGCGGGTGCCCCCGGGCCGGCGGGCCGCTCGCCAGCGGTGACTCCCACGCCGGGCGATGTGGGGACGATGCCCGGATTAGCGTCCCCCGCAAGAGGTTCCCGTTCGGGAGCGGGCCGGTACTCAGAGGGGAGAAGCAGGGTCGTGTCCAGCGACGCATCGCCCGATGCACCTGTCGCCGGGGCGGCCCAGCCCCGGCGGGTGCGCACCGCGCTGGCCCGGCACCGGCAGCTCACCGGCTTCACCGGCGCGCTGGGCTGGTTCACCCTGGACCGGCTCCCGCTCGTGCTGCTCGCGGGGCTGCTGGTCGTGTCCCTCGTGGCCGCAGACGCCTACGCCGGTGCCGGGCTGGCCGTGGGGCTCGGCCCGTTCGAGCCGGTGTGGGCTTCCTACGACCGGGGTAGCGCGCTCATCCTCGTCGGTGCCTCCCTGGCCGGGCTGTGGCTGGCCGGGGCGCTGCCGATGGCGCATCCGGTGCCGCCGGCCTGGCTGGCCGAGCGGGCCGCCTCCACCCTGGGCCTGGCCGGCTGGCTGTGGCTGGGGGTCGCCTGCAGCGGCGTGCTGCTCGGGCTGGCCGCCAAGGGGCCATACCTGCTGCGGGCGCCGGAGTACCTGGCGTTCGCGGGACCGCCGCCGCTGGTGTCGCTGGCGAACCTCATCGCACCGGTGTCGCTCATCGCGGCTGGCATCGTCAGCGTGCGCAGGATCTGGCTGGGCGGGACGCTCGCGGTAGTGATGACGGTGATCCTGCTCGCCGGAGCGACCCGGCTGCTGGCCGGCGCGCTGGTCCTGGTCATCATCGGGCGGCTCCTGGGCGGGGTGCGGGTCGGCCCGCAGACGTGGGGGCTGGCTGCGAGCTCGGCGGCGCTCATGCTGCCCATCCCGCTCATGCTGCGCGCGCAGGACATGCACGGGCTGATCCCGTACAGCTCGGCGACCTGGCAGTTCATGAACTCCGACGGGTACCTGGCCAAGGTGGCGGCCAGCGTCGCCGAGAACGTGGGCTTCACCGTGCCGCTGCTCGTGCACGTGGCCGATCTGGGCGTCATCAGCCGGGACGACATGATCATCCAGCTGAACCCGATGCCGGCCGGATCCGCCGGATGGGATGGCATCGTCGGCCAGATGCGGGTGCACTACTACATCCCGTACTCGATGCTGGGCGAGTTCGCGCACTTCGGGCCGCTCATCCTGCTGTCCGCGCTGTTCGCCTGGGGGGCGTTGCAGCGTTTGTCGATCCAGCTGGTGGCCGACCCGGATTCGCGGCTGGCGCTGTTCTTCCTCACCGGGCAGCTGGGGGTGGGGCTCATCAGCGTGCTCTATGTCTGTCAATACAACACGCGGGCGGCCACGCGTGCGCTCTCGATGATGCTCATCACGGCACTGGCCTTTCACGTGATGCGCGCCGTGCTGGATCCCGGCCCGCGGGCCGGGCGGCACGCCCTGCCCAGATGAGGACCGCCCGGGTGCGTGCCGTCGCGTTCGCGGTGGCTGCCGCCGTGCTCGCCGCCCTGGCGTGGGCAGCGCTGACTGGCCGCTGGCCGGGCGGCAGCGGGCGCACCGCCGAGGCCAGGGCGATCGCGCGGGCCTCGGCGGTGCTACCGGGGCGGGCGGTGTGGGGGCACCTGGTGCCTCACGGCCTGCCCGAGCATTCCCGGGTGGCCGGAGGCGACGGGTACGGCGCGACCTACCCGCTCGATCTGGTCGCCGGCGGCAGCGAGGCCAGGCCCCGGGAGGGTGCGGGGGTGCCCAGGGCTCAGGCGGCAGGCTTGACCGGCATGCAGATCCTGCAGTTCGAGGGCGTGAATGCCGGGTCGGACTTCGTCACCACGTGGCTGGACCAGGCCGATCCCACCTGGTCCGACGATGAGGCGGCCAACGACTTCTCGGTGGCGCCCTGCCTGCTGCTGCGCACCCCCCAGGGGCTGGCCAGGATGGCGGGCGAGTACGTGGCTGCGGTGCGGGACCGGCCCGCAGCTGCCCGGATCGGCGGGCGCTACGTGGTGTTCGTGTACGGCTCGGCTTCGCTGAGCGCGGCGCAGTGGGCCGAGGCGAAGGCCGGGCTGGACGCCTCCGGGCTGCCGGTGTTCCTCATCGGGGATCTGCAAACCGATGCCTCGCAAACCGGGTTCACGGTGGACCAGGCGCGCCTGGACGGGTATTCGGGCTTGTTCGACGCGGTGTGGAACTTCGAGGACAGCGGCGCGCGGATCCGTGCCGGGCTGTGGCAGTACCTGGCCGGCCGCCAGCTCGCCTTCGCCGGCGGCACCATGCCCGGCTACGACCGGCAGACCAGCGCCGACGGCGGGTTCGTCGACCCGCGCCTCGAGGCCGAGTCAAGGTAAGCCCGGCGCCGACCCGCGCGGCCCGGCCCTGTTCCGTCTGTATTGGCTGGCCGCGCTCGACTCCGGGGCACCCTGGAATGTCATCCTCACGTGGAACGACATGGTGGAGCACACCGACATCACCGCCAGCAGCGACTGGAACGTGACCCGCTCGGACATCAACGCGTTCTACTCGGCGCGGCTGCGCGGGCTCGACCCGCCCGATCCGGGGCCGCAGCTGTACGTCACCGTGCCCTCGTACGTGCGCTCGGGGGAACCGGTGCGGGCCGAAGCCCTCGTGCTCAACGGGGGAAAGGCCCAGGTCGGGGTGGACGTGCAGCTCATCGACGCCGCCGGGCGTCCCGTCGGGGCCGGCGCGGGAGCGGTGGTGCCCGGGCATGAGGCCGGGGACGCCACCACCGGCGATGTCGTCACTGCGGGGGACGCCCCGGCAGGCGCTGCCGGTACCGCCGTCGGGGGCGGATTCGTGCGGGCCCGGGCCACCACCATCGCCGCAGACGGCACGATCCTGCAGCAGGTGACCTCGGCCCCTACCGTGATCCAGCCGGCCGGGCGGCCCGGGCGCACCCCGATGCAGCGCACCGGCTACTACTCGGTGCCCGCCAGGGCCGCCCTGCCCGGGCAGGTGAGCCTGCGCATCGACGGGGATCCCGCCGCGCCGCAGAGCCGGGAGGCAGGCGGGGCCCGGGCCACGGTGACGGCACCGGCGGGCGCTGCGGTGCGGTTCGCCGAGATCTTGCAGAACACGCGCCAGGCCGGGCTCGGCTTCGGCGTGCCCGGGTTCACGGCCGGGGTGCCGATGCGCCCGCGCCGCATCATCGGCGGCCAGCGGATCAGCGCGGACGCCGCCGGGTGCTACGTCGGCCGGGTGATCGATGCCGGGGAACGAGTGGGATATTCGGATCCGGTGCTCGTCGCGGACCCACCGGGTTGAGGCCGCCGTACGGACGCGGGTATCTGTAAGCGCACGTTGTCTGCCAATGCTCTGGGGGGGAGAGCCGGGATGACACTGATGGAACTGCTCGCCTTGCTGCGGCGCGGTTTCCGGCTGATCGCCGTGGCGGTCGCGGCGGGTGCCCTGCTCGGCGCCGCGTGGGCCCAGGCGACGCCGACCACATACGCCGCGACGGCCACGCTGGGTGTGGTGCCCCATTCCGGTCAGGGTCCGCGCGGGGAATCCGGGCCTGCCGGGCCGGTGGGGGACCACATGCAGACCTTCAGCGCCGCGGCCTCGACCGCCCAGGTGCTGCTGCCGGTCAAGCAGCAGCTCGGGCTGGAGGAGAGCGTGCCGCAGCTGCGGCAGCGGGTGCGGGTGCGGGTTCCCGCGGCGGCGACGCTGCTGGAGATCACCGCCACCGCACCGGATGCGGATTCGGCGGTCGCGCTCGCGGATGCGACCGCCGGCTCGCTGTCCGGGGCGATCGGCAAGCTCGTGCCCGGCACCGGCTCACAGCCCGGGGTCTCCACGGTGACGTTGCAGCAGGGCGCCGACGCGGTCGTGCACGAGGGGGCCAGCCTGCCGCTGTTCACCGTTGCGGGGGCCGCGTTCGGCCTGGTCGCGGGGGTGCTGGCAGTGCGGGCCCGGGAGGCTGCCGCGAACCGGCGTGACCTGGAGTCGCGCGTTGCCGGGGCCGCCCGCAACGGCGCGCTGGGCTGAACCCGGGGTCCGGCCCGTGCGCGGCTTGCGCCGCTGCCCCGGGTGAGAGCCGCCCAGGCCTGCGCTGCCCCGGACCAGGACCGCTCCGGGCCGGGGCCGTCAGCGTTCGCTGGAGCGCATGAAGGCGCGCAGCAGGTGGCCGATGCCCTCGGGGGTCATCGCCAGGTCACCGCTGCCTGCCCGCTGCCCGGCCGGTGCGCTGCCTTCGGGGACGTCCGCCGGTGCCCCG
>CAMCQD010000204.1 GCA_945876925.1 uncultured Dermatophilus sp. | reverse complement strand
AGGCCACGAGCCGCCTTGCGTTACGACACGACCACGCTCAACTACGAAGAGCCATTTTGCTCGAGCCCGAAACAGAGGCAGAATCTATCACCGGTGTCGATGCAGATACCTGGATCGATGAGCGTATCGACAAACTCGAGCAACTCAGTTCGAATGAGAACCACGCCGCGCTGAAATCCTTGATCGGCTCGGGTTATGCCCTCGATCTTGATCGTGCCTATGAGCGCGGTCTGGCGCTTATGGTGGACGGGATCTTTTCCCGTCTCGCGCGAACCCGCTGAGCGTCGAATGAGGTCACGATTCGCTCGAGGTCAATGACGCTGTGCGGGAGTGAGAGAATCCGTCGATCAGTGCTGTCAGGCCGAAATCGAATTCCCGGTCGCGTTCAGGAACGCTCGCATTGCCGACCTCTGCGGTTTGCTCCTCCAGTACGACACCGACGGTGTATCGGCTGACCGCGATGAGCATGCTGATGGCTGTCTGTTCATCAAATCCCTGAGACACGAGAAGCCCGACTTGCTGACCGGAAGCCTCAGCTCCTTCGTCGGTGTCGTCGCCGGATGGTCTGCGGTGGTGCTCAGCGTGGAGACGCGCACCGTCACGGACCGCGTGTAGTGCGTGGCGGAAACTTCTTGCGTTTCGCAAGAGAAATGCGTCCCATTTCTCGTCGGACTCGGGGAAGGAAGCGTGATGCTCTCGGTCAAGCACGTCGCTCGCCAGCGCTGCGAGGAGTTCGGCCTTCGTGCGGAAGTGCCAGTAGAGGCCGGGCTGCTGTACCTGTAAGTGAGCCGCCAGCGCGCGAGTGGTGAAGCCATCGAGCCCAGTCTCGTCGAGCACCTGCCGGGCCCCGAGCAACACGGACGTGCGGTCGAGACGCTTCCGGTGGTGAGTCATAGTTGCACTTTATCATCGATAACTTTATCTTAGATAAAGTGACTGCTCGCTACTCTCATCGTGGAATCCTGACAGCCGTGCTCATCACGGCGACCCTCGATGCTGCAGGGCTGGGCCTCGTGATGCCGATCTTGCCTACCCTTCTCGACCAGGTCGGTGCCCCCGACGACATGATCCCACTGCACGTCGGACTACTGACAGCGCTCTATGCGATCATGCAGTTTCTTTGCGCCCCGATCCTTGGCCGACTCTCTGACCGTTTCGGACGCCGCCGCGTGCTTGTCGCCTCCCTCGCAGGCGCGACGATCGACTACCTCGTGCTCGCACTGACGGACACGCTGTGGGTCTTTTACCTCGCCCGCGCGGTTGCAGGCATTACCGGCGCCACGAACGCCGTCACCGCGACGGTGATCGCCGACATTACTCCGCCGGATCAGCGCGCAAAACGCTACGGGTGGCTCGGCGCATGCTACGGCGGTGGCATGATCGCGGGTCCCGCCATTGGCGGTCTTTTCGGCGGGGTCTCACCGCATCTGCCATTCCTCGTCGCCGCCGCGCTCGCCGGAATCACCCTCGTACTCAGCGCGAGTCTTCTGCGTGAGACGCGGCCACCGGGCAGCAACGGCTCGCACGCACAGCAACCCGGTACGGCGAAGCGAACCGCAGTGCCGGGGATGCTTATCCTTCTCGCAGTCTTCGGCATCGTGCAGTTCATCGGCCAAGCACCAGGCTCCACCTGGGTGCTCTTCACGCAGCAGCGCCTCGACTGGAACCCCGTCGAAGTCGGCGTTTCGCTATCCATCTTCGGAATGGTGCAAGTATTCGTGCAGGCGGCACTGACCGGACGCATCGTGTCCCGGATCGGCGAGACCCGGGCGATCCTCGTCGGTATCGCCGCAGACGCCATTGGGCTCATCGGCCTTGCCCTCATCGCCAGCACATGGGCGATGCTACCGATCCTCGCAGCGCTCGGACTCGGCAGCATCACGTTGCCCGCACTGCAGACGCTGCTCTCGAGACGCGCGCCCGAGCAGCAGCAGGGACGCCTGCAGGGAACACTTGCAAGCCTGAACAGCCTCACCTCGATCATCGGCCCGGTCACCTTCACCGGCATTTTCGCACTCACCCGAACGAATGCAGACGGCACCCTCTGGATCTGCGCCGCAGCGCTCTACGTTCTCTGCGCCCTCCTGATGATCCGTGAGACATGCGCCTCACGGCGATCTCGATAACCGCGCTAAGGTGCCATCCCGATGCGACGGGATCGCTCTGCCACCAGTCAAGTCTCCCGTAGCCGGTATGAGCTGACAAGCACGGATATGGTGACTCGCTCGGGCAGGTCGTCGTCCGAGACCTCTGCCGGGGTGATGTGCCGCGCACTCGGCGTCATTCCGAGCAGATCGCGAGCCGTTTGCGGTTCAATCTCTGCGATGTAGCCGACGTGTTGATCTCGCTCCTGTTCGAAGAACGGTGCCAGGGCGTCATGCAGGCGTTGCTCCTTGGAAACATCGATAGTCACCGAGTCGGGCACATCGCGGCGCAACTCGGCCAGGTGGTCGACCGTCGGACGCACCACGATCAGGCTGCCGTTCGGGCGGAGGACCCGGTGAAACTCGCCGGGGTTGCGCGGAGCGAACATGTTCAGCACAGCATCCACCGACTGGTCGGCCAACGGATACGGGCGGAACACGTCCCAGCTCGCTGCGGCTGCTCGCTCGTGGACGCGCGCAGCGACCCGCAGCGCACGCACCGAGGAGTCAAGCCCCAGGCCGCGAGCCCCGGTCACTTTGTCGAGCGCACCGGCGAGGTAGTAGCCGGTACCACAGCCAACATCGAGAACTATGCCATCACGAGGGATCGTATGAGACACCATCGTCGAGACGGCCCGGCGTATCGGCTCGTAGGCGCCGGTCGCGAGGAAACGTTCTCGAGCTTGGATCATCGGCGCATCATCCCCGCTGATCGCATTAGTCCCAGACAGTAGGCTGACGTAGCCGTGCCGAGCGATGTTGAAGGTGTGTCGCTGACGACAACGCAGTGCCCCCGGTGTCAGTTCGAGGCGACCGGCGCAGATCGGGCACCGGAGTGAGTCACGGATAGCGCTGAGGCCAGGTGCGGCCAGGGCTGACATGATGGTCTACCTCTCTTCGGTCGAACGACGGTGTCAAAGACGATCTCGGCCTTCTGGGGGCGAGACAACGACTCTCACACAGTCATCGGCGGTCTTGTGGGATCCGGAGTTGGAAAGTTGGTTGAAGTCTTAGGAGCCGTCTTGCACATTTACGGGTACAGGACTGCCTTACACGGGGTATCCGTAGCGAAGTAGCAAGATGATTCCGGACGCAATCGCGAAGACGAGAAACGTCAAAGCAATCCAGGGGCATGCCCAGCGGCTGGTCGCATACGTACCACGCTTCAGAGGTGGAAACATGGTGACGAGACCGGCGACTTGAACAACAGCGAGCACAAGGTAGGACCAGTCTTCGAATATCCATGCCAGGGGAATAAAATGCAACGCCACACATATCCCGATCCACCACCCGTACCAGCGAGTCAATCCCCGCCGGGCGAGAAAAATACATCCGACACCGATGAGCACAGCTTCAGCAAGAACAATGAGACCAAACACCCAATAGCGACCCTCGAGAGCAGTTGGTGTTGTCCAATTGCGCCATACGAGGAGCCCGGCAGCTATCGCGATAAGCATTCCCAGCACTGAACCCGTACCGAGGGCGCCTCGGAGCCGAGGTTTGGGGTCTTCCTGGGACCACCCGAGCCATGCAGCGGCCATCATGGACAACCAGGCGACCGCGAATGCTTGATCTCGTAAGAAATCCGTTAGCATGTATCTCCTCGTACACCACGGCGCCGTGAAATGTCGGTGTATCCAATTGTGTCACACGAAGTTGCCCGATCTCTTGCTCGACCGTCGCGCAGTTCAATTCGGGACAAGCTGATTTAGATATTCGACGAGCCCGTACCCGCGGGCGACTTCGTGCTCTGTTAGATAGTGCGAGGGCGAATAGCTAGCGAGCACGAACACGGTCAGCTGTTTGTGGAATCATTCGCTGGCAAGAGTCGTTCGCGTAGCTGTTCATTCAGCATCACCTCTTTGCGCTTCATCAGCGGCGTGAATGGACAATGTGGCGGCCACATCGACCGATGAGGGACCTCCGGGAAAACCGGCCTGGGAGATGATCACAGCCCCGAAAACGGCGCTCCAAAAGGTTTTCGTGGCGCGGTCGATGTCTTGGTCTATCGTCCAGTGCTGCTCCCATAGCTTTCTTACTAAGAACTGCTCTGACTGGCGAAACAGGACATTGAGTCCAGCTTCAACTTCTGGCTGCAGCGTGGGGTTCCCGCGCGCGAGTGCGAGGGCGCTCACTACAACCGTTATTGACGGCATGGTCAGAGCAGTTCGGGCAAGGACTCGCTTCATGGCATCCGGCGTGCTGGCTCTACGCCCGGCTTTCTGCAGCCGCTCCGTATCTCGCAGAAGCAACCCGAATGCGACATCAACGTACAGTGCATCCTTGGACCCAAAGTGATGAGTGATCTGGTTGGGATACACCCCAGCCGCCTTTGCCAACTCGCTCATTGTGACCTCTACAAACTTGCGGTCTGTGAAGAGCGTCATTGCTGCGGCACGAATTCTACGGCGCGTGCCCGCTCCTCGCACCACTTGCTTGCGCTGGTTCTTATCGCTCACGCATCAATTGTATGTGATACAGTTCAACTTGATCATCATACAAGTTAGGGGGCTATCCGCAGTTGAACGTGGTGGCCTGCTGATTCAAGGGTGAGCGCCTGCCGT
>CAMCQD010000203.1 GCA_945876925.1 uncultured Dermatophilus sp. | reverse complement strand
AACAGCTCATCGGCCCGTACCCGCAGGGCGACCCGGATCGCGTCGCCCGGTGCCAGCAGCAGGTAGGCGGTGATGAGGGCCGAGGGGGCCGGCGCGGTGGCGAGCGGCAGCATCGCCGTGGCCACGAGCCAGAGCACCACCTGCCCGAGGACGTACCGGCGGGTGGCCCGCGCGGCGGCGGACGCGGCCGGGGGGCGCTGGCCGCCGTCTGGGCCCGCGGGGTCGCCGGCCGGCACTGCGCGGGTGAGCATCAGATGAGCTGGCATGCCGCACCTGCCTGCTCGCTTCTGGTGACGTCCGGCGCGGAGGTGACCGGGACGACCCAGGTGAACACCTCCGCCGTCTTCGTCCCGGGAGCCGAGGCCCGGATCGTCACGCGGGTGCGCTGGCCGCAGTCCACCTGCACGCGGACCGTGCGGCTGGCGGGGAGCGCCGAGGACGGCAGCTGCTCCTCGGTGCCGGTGAGCGGGCCGTCGTCGCCGGTGCCGGCGGTCACGGTGACGGTGCGCTCGCCCAGGTCGCTGCCGGTGAGGGCGTAGTTCAGGGTCACGGCGCCTGCGGTGCCGGTGCCGGTGACCGTGCGTTCCTCCAGCGAGAGCTCCAGGACCGGGGCGGGCGCCCCGGCGGGGGCGCCTAGCCAGGTGGCCAGCCCGGCCGGGCCGCCCTGCGAGCCGAGGACGAGCACGGCCAGCCACAGCAGCACCGCGGCGGCGGTGAGCCCGCGGGTGCGGGCGCGCGTACTGGCCTGCGACGCCGGTGCCGTGGTCATCCGGTGGCCTGCCCGGTCCGCTCCGGGGTCCGCGGCGGGGGCCCGCCGGCCGGCCCGCCTGCGGGGGACGCGGCCGCGGTGAGGGCCGCTACCAGCCCGGCGGGGTCCCGGTCGCGGCGTACCTGGTCGTACACGTGGCAGGCGGCCGTGCGGTGGGCGTCCGGGCTGGCCAGCACCCGCAGCAGCGTGCTGGCGAACGGCTCCTGCTCGATCGAGGGCAGCGCGATCGCGGTGCCGCCGAACAGCTCGCCCAGCCCGCCCGCGCCCGAGGCCAGCAGGGGCGTCCCGGTGGCGATGGCGTGCGCGGCGATGCCGCTCTCCTCGGCTGCGGTGTATGGCAGCAGCAGCAGGTCCAGGGCCTGGAACCACGCGGTGAACTCCTCGTCGGGGACGTGGCCGCGCCACAGCACGACATCGGCTAAGCCCAGGCGGCTGACCTGCGTGCGCACGGCGTCGGCGTATTGCCGGTCCGCTTGCTCGAATCGACCGAAACCGGCTGGGCGGGGGCGCACTTCGCCGGCCAGCACGAGGCGGGTGCCGGCCCGCAGCGCGGGGCGGCGCTCCAGCGCCCGGGCCAGCGCGGCGATGGCCTGGAGATAGCCCTTGTCCCGTTGCAGGTAGCCGATCATGCCGATGAGGTGCTCGATGCCCGGGCCCAGGCCGCAGCGGATCTGCGCAGCCAGCGCGGGGGAGGCTGCCGGCGCCGGGGCGGGGAAGATCGGGTGCGGGTGCACGATGATCCGCTCACCGGGCACGTGGCACTGGCGCAGCCGGGCGGCGGCCGCGGCGGTGTGCACGTGCACGGCGGTCGCCAGCTCGCTGATCGCCTGGTAGTACTGCCGCCCGGGCAGGCGCAGCTTGGCGGTGTCGCGGGTGACCTCGTGGTGGGTGATCACCACCGGTATGCCGTGCCGCGACACCGCCCGGACGAGGGCGAACAGTGCCGGGATGCCGGTTCCGTAGGTGGCGATGGCGTGCTGCACGTGCACCAGGGCGGGCTGGCCGGCGGCGATCCGGGCGGCCAGTTCCCCGGCGAGGGCCGGGTTGCGGCCGAAGCTGGCGGGCGCCGGGTCCGTCCCGGCGGCGGGCGGGGTGCCCTCCGGGGTGACGAAGGTGACCTCGTGGCCTGCGGCGCGGTACGCGGCGGCCACCCCGGCGGTGTAGGCGGCGATCCCGTCGCGGGACGGGGGGAGCGGGGAGACGAGGACGATCCTCATGACAGGTACTCCTTCGCGGCCGCGGTGGCCAGCTCTTCCCAGTCGTAGCTGAGCGCGCGTTCCCGGGCGGCGGCGCTCATCCGCTCGCGGTGGGCGAGCACGTGGCTGAGGGCGGCGGCGACGGTTTCCGGGCGGGGCGGGACGACCAGGCCGGTGACGTCCGGGACGACCAGGTCGCGGGCGAGGTTGTCCGGGTGGTCAGCGGTGATCACCGGGGTGCCGGCGGCCATCGCCTCTAGTGCCACCATGCCGAATCCTTCACGGACGCTGGGGAACACCAGCGCGCGGGCGTGCGCGATGGTGGCCAGCACGTCCCGGTGCCCGGGGAGCGCGCCGGTGAAGGTGACCGCGCCGGCCAGGCCGGGTTCGCCGCTGAGCCGTTCCAGCCGTTCCCGTTCTGGGCCGTCGCCGATGATCGCCATGGTCAGCTGCTGCCCGTCCCGGCGCAGTAGCTGCAGCGCGCGCAGGGCGACATCGACGTTCTTGTGGGCCAGCAGCCGCCCGGCGACGACCAGGTCGGCGCGCACCGCCGGTTCGCTGGCCGCGGCCTGCGCCACCTCGCGGGCGCTGATCCCGTTGGGGATGCAGGCGATGCGCGGGCCGGAGCTGCCCAGGACGGCCCGCAGCCGGGCGCGGGTTCCCTCGGAGGCCGCCACGATGGTGCCGGGCAGGCGGGCGGCCCCGGCTTCCAGGGCGGCGGCCAGGTGCCCGGCTGGCCCGAGGTAGTCCGTCCAGTACTCCCGGCCCCAGAATTCGTGCCAGGTCACGGTGAGCGGGCGGCGGCGCAGCCAGGCCACGAGCCGGGCGGTGAATACCTGCAGCACCGGCACCATGTCCGCTTCGAGCACGTCGAACCGGGCCGTGGCCAGCCGCAGCCCGGCTGCGGCGAAGGCGAGTGCCTGCCGGATCGAGCGGCGCTCTCCCCGGTACAGGGGGATGAGCGGGCAGATCGCGTGGTACGTGATCCCGTCCCGGTGCAGGTCGCCGGGGGAGGACCACCATTTCATCGTGTACACGTCCACGGTGATGCCCTGCCGGGCGATCCGGCGCAGCAGCTCGTGCTGGCGGATCTCCTTACCGCCGGCGTGCCACGGGTACACGGCGTCGGTGAGGACGGCCAGGCGCAGGCGCGCTGGCGCGGGCGTCCCGGCGGCGGGGGTCGTCAGCTGCGGCGACGGCGATGGCGCTGCCATGTCCGGCCCTGGTCAGCCGACGCTGGAGGGTGGCTGCTGGTGGCCCGCCAGCGGGACGGGCAGGCGCTGCCAGTCCGGTGCGACGGCGCGTGCCGGTGCGCGGCTCATGAGCCGCACCGGCTGGGCGGTCCACACCGCCGGATAGCGCAGGTAGCTCAGCCGGGCTTCTTCGTGCCGGGATTTGCGTATCCCGTCCAGCACGATCCCGGCGGCCATCGTCAGCGCGGCGAGCACGAGCGCGATGAGGCCGCTGACGAGTGAGGGAACCCGGGGGACGAGCTGGGTCTGCACGTATTCGGCGAGCACCGGGACGATCAGCCCCAGGCCGAGCAGGGCCAGTACCGCGGCGGCCCCGCCGTAGACGGTGAGCGGGCGTTCATGGCGTGCCAGCTGGGCGATGAGCCGCATGATCTTGAAGCCGTCGCGGTAGGTCTTCAGCTTGGATTCGCTGCCTTCGGCCCGGTCCCGGAAAGCCACCGGCACCGAGGTGTGCGGCAGCCGCAGGGCGAGGGTGTGAACCGTGAGCTCGGTCTCGATTTCGAACTCGCGCGAGACCGCCGGGAACGACTTGACGAAGCGCCGGGACATGACGCGATATCCGCTGAGCATGTCGTTTTCCGTGCGGCCGAACACCCAGCCGGTGATGTCGTTGATGAGCCGGTTGCCGAATTCATGCCCCTGCCGGTACGCCGCCCCGGCGTTCACCTCGACCTCGCGGACTCCGAGCACATGGTCATAGGGGCCCGATAGCAGCTCGGCGATGAGCACGGGGGCCGCGGAGGTGTCATAGGTGCCGTCCCCGTCGATCATGAGATATACGTCGGCGTCAATGTCGGCGAATGCGCGGCGGACGACGTTTCCCTTGCCCTTGCGGTGTTCCTCGCGCACGATGGCGCCGGCCTTGGCGGCGCGTTCGGCCGTGCCGTCGGTGCTGCAGTTGTCGTACACGTAGATGGTCATGCCCGGGACCGCGGCCTGCAGGCCGTGCACCACGGCTTCGATGGCGGACGCCTCGTTGTGGCACGGCACGATCGCGGCGATCTCCAGCTCCGGGTAGAGCGGAGTTCTCCAGCGAGCGGAGGTGACCTCGGTATTCATGTGCTCCCCCTGTGCCTGTCAGGGATCAGCCCGCAGGGCGCGCGGCTGATCCGCGTCCGCCGGTGCCGGGCGCGGCCTGGTATCTGGTGCCGGGGCGGCCAGGACCGTTCCGGGCGGAGCTGCCCGCCCGGCCGTGCGGCGGAAAGCGGCGGGGGCGGATCAGCCGCCGCGCTCACCTTCCGCTGAGGCGCTTACCGTGATCTGCGTTTACGCAGGTCCGATAGGGCAGCGCAAATTGCCGCCGGAACAGTGTCTGTATGCACCCTGGCGTATTCGATTACCGTTGGGATGTAACCATATTCGCGTGACCCACGGGGAAGGGCGACTTGTGTCCGGCAAGCCTGTCAATACGATTTGGCGAGCCGGGCGGGACCTGGCCGCATCTGACCTCGCCGGGAGTGCCATTCGCCGTTCTTCTCAGGGGGCCGGGGCCGTGTTTT
>CAMCQD010000202.1 GCA_945876925.1 uncultured Dermatophilus sp. | reverse complement strand
CGTCAGCTTCCGGTGAGGGCAGCAGGTGCGGGCGGAAGTCGTCGGGGGCCGACGGCGGCAGCACCGGGCGGTGCGGTACGAAGTCCCACAGGGCGCCGAGTTTCTCGTCCCATTCGGGGGAGGAGAACCGTAGTTTTCCCCCGGCCGGGGTGAAGGTGAGCTCGCCGACGTAGATCCGCCCGTCGCAGTTGTACAGGTCCACCCGGACGAACTCGAACGGGGCCGACAGCAGGGAGGCGATCCGCAGCATCCAGTCCCAGGACGGCGGCCGCACCGGGGTGATGCTGCGCTTGCCCTCGGTGTACACCTCCAGCGGGGTGAACCCGGTGGAGACGAAGCAGTTGATGTCGCGGGTGTGATTGCGCAGCTGGACCAGTTCGGGGTGGCCGTGGAAGCACCAGAAGCTGTAGTCCAGCGGGCCGTCGGGCACCCCGTCGGAGATGAACTGCTCGATCATGAGGGCGGGCGTGACGTTGTGGTACTGGTACTCCCGCGAGGCCCAGTACATGCTCTCGCGCAGCCACCCGGCCGCGTCGCGCATGACCCTGGCCCGTTCGCTCTCCGGGCGCAGCACCTCGACGGCGCCGGTGGTGTGGGTGGGTTTGAGCACGCTGGGCATCGCCACCGTGTCGAAGGGGATGAGGGCCGGGTCGGTGCCGTGCCACAGCACCGGGATGAGGACGTCCGGGCCGGCCACGCGGGCGATGGTGCGCCGCACGAGGTATTTGTCGACCAGCGCCGTGACGCTCTCGTCCCGGTCGGCGTTCACGAAGATCATCCGGGTGAACAGTTTCTCGGTCATCGTCCGGGGATGGCTGGTGTCCAGTTCCCGCCCGGTGTGCTCGGCGAAGCGGCGCCGCAGGATCCGCTCGGTGGCCCAGCGCCCCTGGGCCCGGCGGGCGATCATCCGGTAGCGGCCGGTCAGGCGCTCTCGCAGCGTGCGGTGTGACATCACGGGCCCTCCAATCGCGCCTCGCGCGGCGGCGCACGGGCGTTCGGGGTGAGTTCCCGATGATGCGGGCGGGCCCGTGCCCCGGCAATCCGCGATGCGTCCAACCTGAGGGTGCCGGCTGCGGGCCGCGCAGGCGGGCAACCGACCGACTTGGACGGATGAGCTGGCTGCGCTCACATCGCCGCGGGGGTGGCCGATAGGGGAGGCGCACAACCTGCCACGGAGTCAGTAACGCCACGGAAGGCACCTCGAAGTGTTGTCGAATCAGCCGCACGTTGACCGTTTTCGCACTCGTCGCCCGGCGCTGGCGCGCCTGTCCCGGACGGTCGCACCGGCCCTGGTGACCGGGGTCACGCTTTCGGCGCTCGCCACCGGACCCGCGACGGCGCCTAGCGCGGCGGCCGCATCCGCCGCTTCGTCCGCGGCCGCCGCCCCGCTCGCGCCCGTCGCGGCCACGCGCGTTTTCGTTTCCCGGATCACAGCCCGCCCGTCCGCCATCCGGGATTCGGCGGGTAACCGGTGGGAGCGCCTGCCGCTCACCGTCGGCACGTCCAGCCGGCGCGCGTATGCCGGCGTGAGCTCGGCCCGCGGCAATGCCGCGCTGTACTCCTGGGTGGCCAGCAATGCGCGGGGTTATCAGCTGCAGGTCCCCGCCGGCAGCTACCGGGTGCGCCTGCTGTTCACCGAACCCGAGCACACTGCGGCCGGTAAGCGGGTATTCGACGTGGTCGCCGAGCGGGCCACCCGCGTGCGCGGCCTCGATATCGCCCGCCAGGCCGGGCGGCTGCGAGCCCACGACGTCACCTTCACCGTGCCGGTGCGGGACGGCTCGCTGGACCTGCGGTTCGTGCCCCGGGCCGGGAAGCCGGTCATCAGCGGCATCGAGGTCGTCTCCGCCGGCCGGGTACGCGTTCCGGCGAGCACTGCTGCGGCCCGCGCGGTCGCCCTGGCCCCGGCCTCGCCGTACTTCCAGAAGGTGCGCACCGCCCCGCTGGCGGCGAATTCCTCCCGGCTCATCGCGGGGCTGGCGGCCCAGGTACGCGACAACTGGGGCGGCACCGCGGCAACCAATGCCTACCAGTACAACGGCGCCTTCTACCCGGTAGCCCCGGGAACCAGGCGCGTCCGGGTCGGCTTCCACGACTGCCAGCGCAAGGGCCGCGTGCCCGCCGGGCTGTACGACGGTGCCGGGCATTTCCTCAACGTTCCCGTGCCGCCGGAGGCGATTCCCGCGAGCGGCCGCGACGGCCAGCTCACCATCTACGACCGGAAAGCCGATCAGCTCTGGGAGTTCTGGCAGATGCGCCGCAGCTCTTCCGGCGGCTGGGAAGCCTGCTGGGGTGGCCGGATCGATAAGGTCTCGGCCAGCAACGGCCAGTTCCCGTTCCCGTTCGGGGCCAGCGCCTCCGGGCTTCCGGTCGCCGCGGGCATGATCACCATCGCCGAGGCCCGGGCCGGCAAGATCAGCCACGCTATGAGCCTGGCCGTCATCGAGGCCGCCAACTGGGACACGTTCTCCTGGCCGGCGAACCGCTCGGACGGGTTCACCACCAATCCGCACGCGCTCATGGAAGGCCAGCGGATCAGGCTCGATCCCAGGGTCAACCTCGACCGGTATGACCTGACCCCCTTCGGCCGCATGGTCGCCGAGGCGGCTCAGGAGTACGGCTTCATCGTCACCGACCGTTCCGGAGCGGTGGCGGTGTCCACCGAATCGGGGGCCGCCGAGAAGGCACGCACCGGGGAGGACCCGTGGCGGACGCTGCTGGGCGGCGAGTCGTACCTGGCGCTGAAGAACTTCCCGTGGGACCGCATGCAGGCGCTTCCGAAGGACTACGGCAAGCTCTGAGCCGTCTCCGCGGGGGCGGGCGGGCCGGGTAGCCGCGCTGCCCGGACGGGGTTCCCCTGCGCTCGCCGCCGGCGGCCAGGGGCGACCGGGATGCCACCCCCGGACGCCGCCCGCCCGCATGCCCTCATCACCTCACCGCCGGCCGGCCCGGAGCCGGCCGCCGGGCCGGCTGGTTTCAGGCTCGCGGCCCCGTGCCGGTGCGTGCCCCCGCGCGGGGGCCGGTCCTGCCATGCATCCGCATACCCGGGGCACGGATGCCCCGGCGATTTCGCCACGGAAGGAAAACCCATGCGTACTGTCCGTACTCGTCCGTTCAGCTCGCTGGCTCTGCTGGCCGGTGCCGGGCTCATCGCGGCTGCTCTCATCCCCGCCGGTGCCGCCCCGGCCACCGCCACCGAGGCCACTGCCAGCGCCGCCCCGGCCGTGGCCGGTACCGCCGCTTTCGCCGTGCGGGATACCTCCTACCCGGGCGTCTACACCGGCAGCGATGGCAAGCGCTGGTCGGCGACCGGCGGATTCGACTCCGGTGCCAAGGTGAGCACCCGCCCCGCGGCAGCCATCGCGGGCACCGCAGACGCCGACCTGTTCCGGTACGCCACCTTCGGGATGCGGTCCTGGTCGGTTCCCGTCCCGGCCGACGGGGAGTACCGGGTGCGGCTGCTCATGAGCGAGCAGTACTGGACCTCCCCGGGCCAGCGCGTGTTCGATGTACGCGCCGAGGGAGTGCTCGCCGCCGACGACGTCGACATCGCCGCCGCTGCCGGGCCGAAGACGGCGCACGTGGTCGAGTTCACCGTCCCGGTCACGGACGGACGGCTCAACCTGGGCTTCACTGCGGTGAAGGACAAGACGCTGGTCTCCTCGATCGAGGTGACTCCCGCGTCCGGCGGCGAGGACCCGGCGCTGCGGTGGAGCGCCCGCCAGGCCGCCCGGCTCGGCCCCTCCGGTGACCTGTGGCGGCCGATGACCGCGGCTGCGGCGCTGACCGGGGCGAGCAGCTCGGTGCGCCCGGCGAGCACCCAGGTGGCCGGCACCGGCGACCCGGAGCTGTACCGCTCGCAGGCCTTCGGGAACATGACCTGGCGGATGCCGGTCGCCAACGGCAGCTACCGGGTGCGCCTGGACGCCACCGACCTGTGGGCGACACGGGCCGGGCAGCGCGTGTTCGACGTGCGCGCCGAGGGGGCGATCGCGCTCGATGACGTCGATATCGTCGCCCAGGCCGGCCCGGCCACGGCGTGGAGCCGATCATTCGACGTCAGCGTCAGCGACGGCACCCTCGACCTGGGCTTCAAGGCCTCGGCGAACCATGCCATCCTCGCCGGGATCACGCTGACCCCCTCGGGGGCCGGGGAACCCGCGCCCTCGCCGTCCCCGACGGCACCCGCGCCCTCGGCGCCCTCGGCGGACCCCTCGTCCGCGCCGTCGCCGGATCCGGTTCCCAGCCCGTCCTCACGGTCTGAGCCTCAGGCAGAGCCCGAGTTCACCGCGCGCATGGTCGCCGCGCCCGCTCCGGTCACCGATTCGGGCGGCAAGGTGTGGTCCCGCTGGTCGGGCACCCTGGGCTCGGTGTCGCTGAGCCAGTCCCTGGTAGGCACCGACATCGCCGGCACCGACGAGGACGAGCTGTACGCGCGCAATGTGTGGAACGTGCGCGGCTACTCGCTCAACGTGCCCGGCACGGGCAGCTACCGGGTGCGGCTCATGTTCGCCGAGTCGACCTTCGCGACCGCCGGGAAGCGGGTCTTCGACGTCCGGGCCGAGAACGCGCTCGCCGTGGCCGATGTGGACGTGGCCCGCGCCGCCGGCATCCGCACCGCGCATGATGTCGTCTTCCAGGTTCACGTCGGCGACGGCGTCCTGGACCTGGAGTTCGTGCGTAAGGCGGACAACCCGTTCGTCGCCGCCATCGAGGTCACCAGCGTC
>CAMCQD010000201.1 GCA_945876925.1 uncultured Dermatophilus sp. | reverse complement strand
GTCCCGGTGGGGGCGCTGGTGCTGGACCGGGACGGCCAGGTACTCGCCCGGGCGGGCAATACCCGTGAACGCGACGGCGACCCGGTCGCGCATGCCGAGGTGACGGCGCTGCGCCAGGCGGCCCGGGCGCGCGGGTCGTGGCGGCTGGACGGCTGCACGCTCGTGGTCACGCTGGAGCCGTGCGCCATGTGCGCCGGTGCGCTGCTGGCCGCCCGGATAGACCGGGTGGTGTTCGGCGCCTGGGATGCCAGGGCGGGGGCGTGCGGGTCGGTCTGGGACCTGCCGCGCGATCCGCGTTCACCGCACCGGGCCGAGGGCGTGGGCGGGGTGCTCGCCGGTGAGTGCGCCCGGCTGCTGGCCGCCTTCTTCGGATCCCGCCGGGACCGCCCGGCCCGGGAGGCAGCGCCGGGTAAGGCCGCTGACCAGGTGTGAGGCCGCGGATTTCGTGCCATCCGCGCGTGCCGGTACCCTTGTCGGCGGTGGCGTGTCCGAGCGGCCTAAGGAGCACGCCTCGAAAGCGTGTGAGGGGGCAACTCCTCCGTGGGTTCAAATCCCACCGCCACCGCCATTCGCGGCACAGCCCGGATCTGCCTGTCAGGTCCGGGCTGTGCCGTATGACTAGCCGGGCGCGCCGGCGCGTCTGGTGAGATTCGCGGTGCCCGCTGGCCGCGCCTAATCGCACGTCCCGGGGCCGCAGGGGCCGCCGCTGCCGCAGGAAGACGACCCGCCCTGCCCGGTGAGCGTCACCGCGGTGGTGACGCAGCAGGCGTCGCCGCGCCACGCCTCCAGGCCCTCGCGCACCGCGACGGCGGCGATCACCAGCGCCGCGACCGAATCTGCCCATGCCCAGCCGAGCAGGCTGTTCAGCGCCAGCCCGGCCAGCAGCGCGGCCGACAGGTAGCTGCAGATAAGGGTCTGCTTCGAGTCGGCCACCGCCGAGGCCGAGCCCAGCTCGCGGCCGGCCCGGCGTTCCAGCCAGCTCAGCAGCGGCATGACCGCCAGGCTCAGCACCGCCAGCACGATCCCCGTGAGGGAGTGCTCGGGCTGGCGCAGCCCGGCCAGCGAGGCGAGCGCATCGACGCTCACGTAGGCAGCCAGCCCGAAGAACGACACCGCGATCACCCGCAGCGCGACCCGCTCCCGGGACTGCGGGTCCGGGGCGGCGAACTGCCAGGTCACCGCCGCCGCGGAGAGCACCTCGACCAGTGAGTCCAGGCCGAAGCCGATGAGCGCCGCCGATGAGGCCGCTCCGCCGGCAGCCAGGGCCACCACCGCTTCGATGACGTTCCACGTGATCGTGATCCCGGCGATGATCCGGATGCGGCGGCGTAGCAGGCGGGTGCGCTGCGCCGTCAGGGAGGTGGCGCTCATGCCCCCTCCCCGGCGGTGCGGCCGGGCACCGGGAGCAGCAGGCCCGGGCAGGGGGCGGGCCGGTTCAGCCGGCCCCGGCCGGAGTGGTTCAGCGCGTCAGCGCGGGAAGGAGCAAACAGCACCCGATGACGATACCGGCCTCGCTGAGCGATCCCCGCTGCCCGCCGCCTGCCTGGCCTTTCCGCTGCCGGCCGCCTGCCGCCGGGTCTTCCGGTCGCGGGCTGCGGAATGAAGCGGACCAGGTGGGACGTGCCGGGAATCCGCCGGGCCGGGGCAGCCGCGGGGTCGTGGTGCGCACGCGGCCGGGACGCCGGAAAGCCACGTCCGGGCGGCTGATAGGACGGGGATATGGATACCGCTTTACTCATCAAGGCCTCCGGCGCCCTGTTCGCCATCATGAACCCGTTCGTGGCCCTGCCGATGTTCCTCGCCCTCACCAGCGACTACGACCTCAGGCGGCAGCGGCAGACAGCCGTCAAGGTAGCCATCGGCTGCCTGATCATGGCGGCGGTCATCATCGCCAGCGGGAGCGCGGTACTCACCTTCTTCGGGATCAGCGTCGACGACTTCCGGGTCGCCGGCGGGATCGTCCTGCTGACCATCGCCCTGGGCATGCTCAACGGATCAAATGCGTCGCACTCCGGCAGCGAGCAGGAGAAACAGCACGCGGGGGCCCAGGCCGCCCGGGGTGACGTGGCGTTCTACCCGATCACCTTCCCGATGATCATGGGCCCGGGCACGATCACCACGATCATCGTGCTCACCGGGCGCGGTCCGGGGCCGGGCACCTACGCGGAGGTCGCCCTGGCTGCCGCCGCCATCGTCGCGATCATGTTCGTGGTGCTCTGGTTCGCCCCGGATATCGGCAAGCACATGAGCGTGACGCTGCGGATCATCATGACCCGCCTGATGGGCATGATCCTCGCCGGGATCGCCGTCGGGATGGTGCTCACCGGGGTAGGCGATCTGCTGCCTGGTCTCATGCGCTGACCCGCGCAGCCGCGGGTGCGGCGAGTCCGGCCCCGCGTGGTGCCGCGGTCTCCTAGAGTGCTGTCGTGCCCATGTGCGATATCCCGTCCGCGGCCCGCCGGAGAACCCGGTGAGCGCTGCCTCCCCGGCTAGCACCCCCCTGGGGGAACTGCCCCGGGGCGCCGATATCCGGCTGGTCGCCGCCGACATGGACGGCACCCTGCTCACCGGGGACGGTGCCGTGCCCGAGGGGTTCTGGCCGCTGCTGGAGCGGATGCGCGCCCGCGGGATCGTCTTCACCCCGGCGAGCGGACGCCAGTGCGCCACCCTGGCCAGGCTGTTCGAACGGGCCCTGGACGGGATGCCGCTCATCGCCGAGAACGGTTCATACGTGGTGCGCGACGGCGCCGAGATCTCCTCGGCCACCATCGAACGCGATGTCGTGACGCAGATCGTGCACGCGGTGCGCGCCGCCGTGGCCGGCGGGCGGGACCTGGGCGTCGTGCTGTGCGGAAAGAAATCGGCGTACATCGAACGGCACGACGAGGCGTTCCTCGCCGAGGGCGTGCGTTATTACGTCAAGCTCGCCCAGGTAGCCGATGTGCTCACCGCCACCGACGAGTTCATCAAAGTGGCCGTCTTCGATTTCGAGCAGGCGGCTGATTCGGTGGCCTGCTTCAAGCCGTTCACGGCTAGCCACGACGTCGTCGTCTCGGGCCCGCACTGGATCGACATCATGGTCTCCGGGGTGAACAAGGGCGTGGCCCTGCGGGAGCTGCAGCGGCGCCTGGACGTGACCCCGGCCCAGACCGTTGCTTTCGGTGACTTCTTCAACGACGCCGAGATGCTGCAAGCCGCCGGGCTGTCCTTCGCGATGGCCAACGGTCATCCGCGGATGCGCGAATTCGCCGCGTACGTGGCCCCCTCTAACACCGAGGGCGGCGTGGTCACGGTGCTGGACCGGCTGCTCGGCGGCTGACCCGCTCCGGCCACGCGGCACCGGCGCAGCCCGGCGTCAGATGGGCGTGATCGGGCGGATCGGGGTCACCCTGCCGGCGTCCCGCCTGCCCAGCCGCGGGCAGGCCGGGGTCCAGTGCCCGATGGCCAGGCAATGCCCGCAGCGCGGCGCCAGGCGCGGCGGGGCCGGCGGCAGCGGCTTGCGGACCGGCCGGGAGAACGACCCCGACCCCGGCTCGGGCGCGACCTGCGTCCTGGGCGGGATGAGGTCGTCAAAGTAGGTGCTCAGCCCCAGGGAGGTGGCGACCGCCCGCAGATGACGCACATGCGCCGGTCCCAGCCTGGGCGTGGCCTCGAACGCGGCCTGGCGCAGGAGCTCGCAGAACCGTTCCAGGATGGAGCGGATCGCCGCCGGGGAGAAACCCGCCCGGGCGGCCAGCCCGGACAGCTCGCGCGCCTCCGCGGTGACGATGTGCCCGCGTGCCAGCAGCGTGGTGAGCATCTCGACATAGGCGGCCGCCCGCGGGTCGTGCACCTCCAGTGCGCTAATCGGCACCGCCCGCATGAGCTCATCCAGCCACGGATCGGCGTGCCGGCCAGGGACCGGGCCGCGCCGCAGGCGCCCCGGGGGCACCCGGTCCAGCGGCAGGGGCGGCAGCGGCGGCACCGGGTAGACCAGCGTCCCGGCGTGCCGTCTGAGCAGCGGCGGGAAAATGTCGGCCAGCGCGGCGGCCTCGGCCGTGGCTGACCCGTCCGGGCCGTGCCGCACGCCGAGGTGATGGGCAACGGTGCCCAGCCGGTGATTCGGGGTGGCGACGGTGACCTGCGCCAGCCGGGTCGCGCTCAGCGCCGGCACGCTCGGGGCCAGCAGCCCGGCCCGCAGGAACTCGTGCAGCAGGAACGCCTCAGCGAACTCGGCATTGTGCGCCACCACGACAGCACCTCCGGCCAGCGTCATGAACGGGCCGACCGCATCGGTGAACGTCCGGGCGCCGGCGGTGTCCCGGGTGGTCAGGCCATTCACGGCGGTGAGGCCGAGCGGCTGCCCGGCCGGGTCGAGCACGCTGGACCACCGGTGGGTGACCCGCCCGTCCGCGGTGAGGCGGACCATCGCCAGCTCGATGATCCGGTCGCTGGCGGGGGACAGGCCCGTGGTCGAGATCGCCAGCACCGTGAACGGACCGTCGTGGCGATGCCCGGTCAGCGTCGGCCCGGTGGCGCGCACCCCGTAGCCGAACAGGCGGGTGCCGCCTTCGCCGTCACGCCGGGCAGCCCCGCCCAGCGGAGCCGGCTGGGTGACCCGGACCCGGCGGGCCGCCAGCCGCTCGGCGCGCTCCGGCAGGGCCGAGCGCAGCGCGGCCCAGGCCAGCGCGGCCGCGACGAGCACGGCCAGCAACTCGACGAACCCCACCGTCTGTCCTCCTGCGCTCGT
>CAMCQD010000200.1 GCA_945876925.1 uncultured Dermatophilus sp. | reverse complement strand
TCTCCGCCCGGCGGGCCATGTTCGCCGCGGCGACCGCCTTGGTGGCCTTGGCCCGCATCTTGCCGGCCTGGGCCGCTAGCGCGGCGGCCTTCTTCTGGGCGTTGAGGCGTTCGCGGCGGCGGCGCTTCTCATCGGTCTCGCGCTGGGCCAGGTAGGCGTCCCAGCCGACGTTGTACTGGTCGAGCACGGACCGGCTAGCGTCCAGGTGGAAGACCTTGTTCACCACGGCCCGCAGCAGCCCCGCGTCGTGACTGATGACGATCAGTCCCCCGGCGTAGGCCTTCAGGTAGTCGCGCAGCCAGGTGACCGAGTCGGCGTCGAGGTGGTTGGTGGGCTCGTCCAGCAGCAGGATCCCGGCCTGGGAGAACAATATCCGGCTCAGTTCCACCCGCCGTCGCTGACCGCCCGAGAGGGTGCCCAGCGGCTGGTCGAGCACTCGCTCGCCCAGGCCGAGGGCGGAGGCGATCGCGGCGGCTTCCGCTTCCGCGGCGTATCCCCCGGCGGCCTCGAACCGGGCCTGCAGTTTCGGGTAGCGCTCCATGGCGGCCTGCGCGGTGCCGGGCACGGCCGAGGCCATCGCGCCCTCGGTGTCGCGCATGAGCCGGGCCAGGTCGTCCAGGCCCCGGGCGGACAGGATGCGGCCGCGGGCGGTGACGTTCAGGTCCCCGTCGCGCGGGTCCTGCGGCAGGTAGCCGATCTGGCCGGAGCGGGTGACCTGGCCGCCGTCGGGTGCCCGCCAGCCGGCGAGCACCTTGGTCAGGGTCGTCTTGCCGGCGCCGTTGCGCCCGACCAGCCCGATCCGGTCTCCCCTGGCCACCCGGAAGGTCGCGTCGGACAGCAGCAGCTGCGCGCCCGCGCGCAGCTCGATTCCGCTGGCGGTCAACATGAAAGAGGTTCTCCCGTTCACAAGGGTCGGGCGGGCACAACCCTCAGCGCAGGGGCGGCCCCGCCCTGAGGGCCGCCGCGGGGCGCCGGATCCGGACGCCGGGGTCAGGGGCCGCACACCAGCGGGCGGCGAGGAAAGCTGTAAGCAACAATAAGGCAGCGCCGCGCAGGTCCGACGCCGCACCGGGCGCGCCGGACCGGCGCTGACGGGCTGTGCCGGCCAGGCGGCGCACGTCATCCGGGCCTGGTGCCCGGCGCGCAGGCACAACCCGGAGGAACCCTGATGACCTTCAACGACGACGCCCGGCTGGACACCTCGCAGATCCGCGGCGGCGGTCCGGGCGGTGCCGCCCGCGGGCTGATGATCGGCGGCGGCGGGGTCGGCTCGCTGCTGCTCATCGGCTTATTCCTGCTGTTCGGCGGGCGCCTGGGCGAGCTGACCGGGGGCACCCAGGAAGCCAGCCCGTTCGACACCACTCAGGTCAGGCAGGGCGGCAGCTACCACGCCGACCTGTCCGCGCGCTGCCGCACCGGCGCCGACGCCAACGCCTATGACGATTGCCGCGTGGTCGGCACGGTCAACAGCGTGCAGCAGTACTGGGCCAGGCAGCTGCCCGCCCAGGCCGACCGCCAGTACCAGCCGGCGTACACCACGCTGTACCAGGGCTCGGCCTCCTCAGCCTGCGGCACGGCCTCCAATCAGACCGGTCCCTTCTACTGCCCCGCCGATAAGGGGATCTACATCGACGCGAGCTTCTTCTCGCTGCTGTCCAGCCGGTACGGGGCGGACGGGGCCTCGCTGGCGCAGATGTACGTGGTGGCGCATGAGTACGGGCACGCCATCCAGGATCAGCTCGGCCTGCTCTCCCGGGCGCAGCAGGACCGGCAGGGTGCGAGCAGCGCAGCGGTCCGGACCGAGCTCATGGCCGATTGCCTGGCCGGGATGTGGGTCAAGGATGCGACCACAACCACAGACACACAAGGGGTTACGCTCATCCGGCCACTGACTCAGCAGGACATCGCCTCGGCGCTGTCGGCCGCGGAGGCGGTTGGTGACGACCACATCCAGGCCTCGGCCGGCATGCGGGTCAACCCCGAGCAGTTCACCCACGGGACCTCGGCGCAGCGCCAGCAGTGGTTCCTCACGGGGTACCGCTACGGGGACATCAACCGCTGTAACACGTTTAACGTACGCGGGCTCTGACCGCCATCGGCAGGTCCGGCGCGTTAGCGGCGCAGCGGGATACCGCGTCCGGGCAGAGTCGCGGATCCCCCTCTGGAAGGTCAACAGCCACCCACATCGCGTCTCTCTTCCCGGGCGACGCAATGTCCGTATACCGGATTACGGAGTGATAGCAGTCACTACCCGTTGATAACGGGCCAGATTCCCCGCGATCCGGCGGATCCGCCTCGCGGCCGTGGTCACAGGCCCGAAGCGCGAGAGTTACACGTTGCGCAAGATTTCAGTGCGGCCACGAGATGAAAACGTGCTGGTCACGGATTTGTAACGACGCGTCTCACGTCACAGTCACAGTTTCAGGCACAGATTGGTTTGGTTTCGGTTTCAACATGCCGTAGCTTTCTGCGTGGTTGGTCCCCTGAGCCAACCGCCGGACGGCGCCGCTGAATCCTGCCACCGCCGCTCGGTATCAACCGCACAGGAATGTGTGGGTGGCAGGAGCGGTGCACCCAAGCAAGCCGGGTCCCGCGTCCCAGACGCGGACCCTAGGGGTGAAGCCGGAGGTTCCCCGGAACGCCGGCCGGGCCATCCAGGTCCCGAACCCGACAGGTCATGCCTCGCAAGCGCCTCCTGGAACTGCCTTCATGTCGTACACCCCGAAGCACGCCAAGCCCCGCGCCGCCACAAAGAACCGGGTCGCGCTCACCGGGTTGCTGACCCTGGGCCTCTCCGGCGGTATCGCCGCCACCACCTCCGCCGCGCAGTCCGCCTCGGCCGCACCGGCTCCCGCCGCGAGCGCCACGGCCTCCGCAGCCACCTCCTTCTCGGCCGTCCAGGGCGTGCGCGTCGTCAGCGTCGCCGCGACCCGCGAGGGCTCCCCCTACCGCTGGGGCGGCAACGGCCCCCGCGCCTTCGACTGCTCCGGACTCACCAAGTGGAGCTTCGCGCGCGTCGGCAAGTCCCTGCCCCGCACCGCGCACGACCAGTACCGCGCCACCCGCAAGATCAGCCGCTCGCAGGCCCGTCCGGGTGACCTCGTCTTCTACGGCGGCAGCTACAAGTACCACGTGGGCATCTACGCCGGTAACGGCAAGATGTGGCACGCCCCCCGCACCGGCGATGTCGTCAAGCTCGCCAAGGTCCGCTCCAGCGCCTCCTACGGCCGCGTTCGCTGACGCGCGAGCAGCGAACCCAGACGAACCCGCGAGAGGGCGGGCCCGCACCCAGGGATGCAGTTAGCGGGCCCGCCCTCTCGTCATGCCGGCCCCGGGCACGCCTGGCCCGCCGCGCCCTCCCCCGGAAGCGCCGTGCTCATCCCCCGCTGCCCACCTGCGGAGCACTCCGCGCGGCCCGGACCGGGCCGCGCCATGACCGGCGCGCAGACCCCCAGGGGCCGGGCGGGCCTGCGGCGCATAGCATTCCCTAGCCCGCTACGCCACCCTGAGAAGCTCCCGCCAGCCCGGGCCCTCCCCGGTGCCCGGCGTGCCCCCGGGAGGGGGCTGCTACGGCGCTGCCGGGCCCGTCCTGAGCACCCCGTACCGGCTCAGGAGACGTACTCGCGGTCCACCCGGTCCCCGATGAGGGTGAGCACCTCGTAGGAGATCGTGCCCAGCTGCGCAGCCATGTCGTCCGCGTCATAGCTCACCTCGCCCGAGGAACCCAGCAGCACGACCTCGTCACCGACTGCCAGTGACGGCTCGGGGCCCAGGGCGATCATGGTCTGGTCCATGCACACCCGTCCGGCCACCGGATAGGCGGTCCCGTTGGCGAGCACCCGCCCGGTACCGGACAGCAGCCGCCGGTAGCCGTCGGCGTACCCGACCGGCAAGGTCGCCACCCACGTGTCGGCCCCGGCGGTCCACGTGCGCCCGTACGAGACCGTCTCCCCGGCCCGGACGAGCTTGACGAAGGTGACCCGGGTGCGCCACTCCAGCACCGGGCGCACGGGCACCGTGCGCGGCGTGGCGGGGTCCGGGTAGTAGCCGTACACCATGATGCCGGCCCGCACCATCGACGACCACGAGTCCGGGTAGGCCAGCACCCCGCCGGAGTTCGCCCCGTGCACGAACTCAGGGAAATACCCCAGGGCATCGGCTGCGGCGGCCGCGCCCGCCCGCAGCGCCCCGATCTGCCCGCGGGTGAACGCGACGTCCTCTGCGGCGGTGGTGTCGCTCACCGGGAAGTGGGTGAACAGGCCCTGCACGCGCACGTGCGGGCAGCGGCGGCGCACATGCGCGGCCAGATCCCCCAGCCGCTCCGGCTCGGCCCCGATGCGCCGCATGCCGCTGTCCAGGGCGAGATGAACATGCGCGGTGCTCCCCCGGGCCGCGGCCGCGGCCTCAACCCGGTCGGCCTCGGCGATGGAGCCGACGCACAGCGTGATCCCGGCGTCGAGGGCCACCGGGACCTCCTGCGGCAGGCAGGGCGACAGCCGCAGGATCGGCGAGGTCACCCCGGCGGCGCGCAGCCCGGCGCCCTCGGCGACGCTGGCCACGCCGAACCAGTCGGCCAGGCCGTTGCGCTCGGCGAACAGGCTGACCGGCACGGCACCGTGGCCGTAGGCGTTCGCCTTCACCGCCATCATCAGCCCCCGGCCGGACCCGATCCGGGCGCGGATCGCCTGCAGGTTGGCGGCCAGGATGTCCAGGTGGATGATCGCGCGGCTGGAGG
>CAMCQD010000199.1 GCA_945876925.1 uncultured Dermatophilus sp. | reverse complement strand
GGCCAGCCGGCCCTGCGCGCACCGCACGCAGTGCGCGCGGCACTGGAGCAGGCCGGTTTCCACACCGCACCCCAGGGCATGCGCCTGCGCCGCCCAGCCCCGTGAAACCCGGGCAGAACGCACCCGCCGGCACCGGCCAGCCCGGCGGAACCACCCGGCGCGGCTCACGCCGCCGAGGGACGCGCTTTCTCCTCCGCCGGCCTGGCAGGCACAGCCCCCAGCGGCACCACCACGGCGCTGCGCTCCTGATCGGCAACCCGCACGGAAATGTCCGCCAGCAGGTCCGACAGCGGCAGCGACAGCGCGCGGCACACGGCCGCGAGCAGCTCGGAGCTGGCTTCCTTCTCGCCGCGCTCGATCTCGGACAGGTAGCCCAGGGACACCGACGACTGCGCCGAGACGTCGCGCAGCGTACGGCCGAGAGCCTGCCTGCGGGCGCGTAACGCGCGGCCCACTTCCCGTCTCACGAGAATCATCGGGTACTCCCCTCTCATCCGCCCGGCTTACCCGCGCGCCCATGTCCCCCCGGGCTGCTGCGTGCTGGTGCGGCACGTCCAGTGTCGGTGATCGCCGCCCCCGCGCGGCGCATGCTCACCGGCGTGGCGAATATCGCGCAATACCAGTGAGTTTACTCGCCCAGCCGGGAAGCCAGCAGGTCGAGCACGGTGCGGACGGTGGCGCAGCGGATCGCCTCCCGGTCGCCGGTCAGGCTCAGGCTAAGGCCGGTGCACCGGACCGGCGCGGATCCAGGGCCAGTGCCCGCCCCGGGGCCGGCCACCGCGACGAAGACGGTGCCCACGGGGCAGCCATCGGCCGGACCCGGCCCGGCTACCCCGGTCGTGCCGATCCCCCAGCTGGCGCTGAAGCGCTCCCGGGCCCCGGCCGCGAGCTGGGCGGCCACCTGCGCGGTGACCGCCCCGGAGCGCAGCGCATCGGCGTCCACCCCGGCCAGATCGTGCTTGACATCGGCGTGGTAGACGCAGATCCCGCCGCGGACCGCCCCGGACGCACCCGGCACCCCGGTGAGCGCCGCCACCACCAGCCCGCCGGTGAGCGATTCGGCGGTAGCGACGGTCTCGCCCCGGGCGAGCAGGACCGCGACCACCCCGGCAGCGTCGCAGCCAGCGCGCTCGCGGGCACCGGCGGTGGCCTGCGCGGGCAGGTCCGGCGGCGCGTGGCGCTCCGCGGGCGGGTTCATGCTCCCCGCCGGGCACGGGAGGCGCGCACGAGATCACGGGCCTGGCGCAGGTAGTCCGCCCCCGTGACCACGGTGACGATGACCGCGGTCGCCATCGTGACCACGCCCAGGGCGTGCAGCAGCCCCCCGGCGGGGGCGATGAGGATGCTCAGCGCCACCGTCTGCAGCACCGTCTTGAGCTTGCCGCCCCGCCCGGCCGGCATGACGCCGTAGCGGATGATGGCGAACCGCATGAGCGTGATGCCCCACTCGCGTGCCAGGACGACGATCGTCACCCACCACCACAGGTCGCCCACCAGCGACAGCCCGATGAAGGCCATCCCGGTGAGGGCCTTGTCGGCAATCGGGTCGGCGATCTTGCCGAAGTCGGTGATGAGGCCCCGGGCGCGGGCAATCTTGCCGTCCAGGGAGTCGGTGATCATGGCGATGATGAACACCGCCAGCGCCGACCAGCGCAGCACCGGGCTGGTGCCGCCCCCGGCGAGCAGCAGCCAGGCGAACACCGGCACCATGAGGATCCGGGCCACGGTGAGCGCGTTCGGCAGGTTCCAGTTGCTGGGCCGGGCGGCGTCCCCGGGGGGCGGCGCGGCACCGGGCTCGCTCATAGCAGCACCGCCAGCAGGTCAGCGCCCCCGGCCGCCACCACCCTGGCCCGCACCAGGTCACCGGGTGCCAGCGGGGCGTCCGCAGGTGCCCGCACCCACGTAATGCCATCGACCTCAGGGCCCTGATGCCCGGCCCGGCCTGCCAGCCACGTCCCCGGTTCCCCGCCGTCCCCGGCTTCCCCCGGGAACGCGCCAGGGCCGGAAGGGCCCTCGCCGGGCACCCCGGCCTCAGCGAACTGCGGCCAGGGCTGGCCGGACTGGGTGAACTCACCGGGCTGGGGACCGGCGCCGGCGTCCTCGATGAGCACGCTCACGTGCTCCCCGATCCGCGCCTGTGCCCGCCGGGCGGTGGCCTCATCGCTGACCGAGGCGAGCACCTCGACCCGCTCGGCGATCACGTCCGGGCTGATCTTGCCGTCGAACCGGGCCGCCGGGGTACCGTCCTCGTCGGAGTAGCCGAACACCCCGCACACGTCCAGCTCGGCGGCGGCGACGAAATCGACCAGGGCAGCGAAGTCCTCCTCGCTCTCGCCAGGGAACCCGGTGATGACGCTGGAGCGGATGCCTGCCTGCGGTGCCCGTTCCCGGATGCGGGCGATGAGGTCCAGGAAGGTCCCCGGGTCGCCGAAGCGGCGCATCCGGCGCAGCACCGGCGGCGACACGTGCTGCACGGACAGGTCGAAATACGCCGCCACCCCGCCGGTGCCGGCGATGACGTCGATGAGGTCGTCGCGCAGTTCGGCGGGCTGCAGGTACGAGACCCGGACCCGCTCGATTTCCCCGATGGCGGCCAGCTGCGGCAGCAGCGCGTCCAGCAGCCGGAGGTCGCCCAGGTCCTTGCCGTAGGAGGTCGAGGTCTCGCTCACGAGCAGCAGCTCGCGCACCCCGCGCCCGGCCAGCCAGCGGGCCTCGGCGATGACCTCGCCCGGCGGCCGGGAGACGAACGCGCCCCGGAAGGAGGGGATCGCGCAGAAGGTGCAGCGCCGGTCGCATCCGCTGGCGATCTTCAGCGGCGCCCAGGGAGCATCGGCGAGCCGGGTGCGCACCACCGGTCCGGTGCCTTCGCCGTGGCCTGGCAGCGCCACCTCAGCGGCGGCACCGGCCCGCTCCGCGGGGGCCAGGGGCAGCAGCTCGCGCCGGTCGCGCGGTACGTGCGCGGCCGGGCGCTCCCCGGCGAGGATGCGGCGCAGGTGCCCGGACATGGCGGCGTAACTGTCGAAGCCGAGCACCCCGTCGGCTTCGGGGAGTTCGTCGGCCAGCAGCTTCCCGTACCGTTCGGCCAGGCAGCCCGCGGCGACCACCGCGCGGGTGCGCCCGTTCTCCTTGAGGTCGGACAGCGCCAGGATCTGGTCGATGGAGTCTTTCTTGGCCGCCTCGATGAACCCGCACGTATTGACGACCACGACCTGGGCATCCTCGGCAGCGGCGGTCAGCGTCCAGCCCTCCCGGGCGAGCCGGCCTGCCAGTTCCTCGGAGTCGACGTCGTTGCGGGCGCACCCCAGGCTGACGACGTGCACCGTGCCATGTGAGCTCGCGGCGCCCCGGGTCGCGTCCCCAGACTGCGGCATCGTCATGCCCTCCACTCTACGGCGGACCGTCCCCGCGCCCCAGGCAGGGACGGGCTGCGGGAACGGCCGCGCCCGCAGCCCGCGCGCGGTGGTCAGCGTCCGCGCGCGTGCTGGGTCAGCTGCCAGGCGTCCTCATCCTCGTGATCGTCCTCGTCCTCGCCGTCCGCGACCGGATCCATGCCGCCGGGACCGGCCTCGCCTGCCTGGGGTGGCGGGGCGGGCGGATCCTCGCCCTTCATCGCGGCGAGGATGGCCGGCAGATCGTCGGGCTTGACGAGCACATCGCGGGCCTTGCTGCCCTCGGAAGGGCCGACCACACCCCGGGATTCGAGCAGGTCCATGAGACGGCCGGCCTTGGCGAAGCCGACCCGCAGCTTGCGCTGCAGCATCGAGGTGGAGCCGAATTGCGTGGTGACCACCTGGGTGGTGGCTTCCAGCAGCAGCTCGAGATCATCGCCGATGTCGTCATCGATCTGGCGCTTGGCCACCACCGGCACGACATCCTCGCGGTAGGAGGGCTTGAGCTGCCCGGTGACGAACGAGACCACCTCGGCGACCTCGGACTCGGTGACCCAGGCGCCCTGCACCCGCATCGGCTTGCTGGCCCCCATCGGCAGGAACAGCGCGTCGCCCTGGCCGATGAGCTTCTCGGCACCGGGCTGGTCGAGCACGACCCGCGAATCGGCCAGCGAGCTCGTGGCGAACGCCATCCGGCTGGGCACGTTCGCCTTGATGAGGCCGGTGACCACGTCGACCGAGGGCCGCTGGGTGGCCAGCACCAGGTGGATCCCGGCGGCGCGGGCGAGCTGGGTGATCCGCACGATGGCGTCCTCGACGTCGCGCGGGGCGACCATCATGAGGTCCGCCAGCTCATCGACGACGACCAGCAGGTACGGGTACGGTTCGATGACCCGCTGCGACCCGGGGGGCGGAGTGACCCGGCCGGCCCGGACGGCCTTGTTGAAGTCGTCGATGTGCTTGTACCCGAACGCGGCCAGGTCGTCGTAGCGGGCGTCCATCTCGCGGACCACCCACTGCAGCGCCTCAGCGGCCTTCTTGGGGCTGGTGATGATCGGGGTGATCAGGTGCGGGATGCCCTCGTAGGCGGTCAGCTCGACCCGCTTGGGGTCGACGAGGATGAGCCGCACCTCGTCGGGCGTGGCCCGCATGAGGATCGAGGTGATCATCGAGTTGACGAAGCTGGACTTACCCGAGCCGGTGGCCCCGGCGACCAGCAGATGCGGCATCTTGGCGAGGTTGGCGATGACGTACCCGCCTTCGACGTCCTTGCCGACGCCCATCACCATCGGGTGCGGGTTGCGGTGGGCGACCTGGCTGCGCAGCACGTCGCCCAGGCCCACCTTCTCCCGGT
>CAMCQD010000198.1 GCA_945876925.1 uncultured Dermatophilus sp. | reverse complement strand
GCCCGGCTCGGGGAGCTGACGACCCGGCCGGGGAGGCGAGGAGCGGTCCGGGACTATCGGGCGCAGGCGCGAACCGGCACCAGGCTGCTCACGCCAGCCTGCGGAGGTGACTAGCCACCGGCGTGCCAGCCGGCCGTGACCGGGGCGCGCGGGGCCTGCCCCCTCCGGCGGGGTCGTGCTCAGCGGCGGGCTGAGCGGCCGATGCGGTCCGAGACGGGCGGGTCCTGGCCGGGCAGGCCGTAGGCGTCCCGCACGAGCGCGCGGATGGCCTGCGGCACTCCCCCGGGGGTGTACCGCAGGACGTCGCGGCTCTCGGTGGCGTCGACGTACATGTGCTGGGTGAGCACGTCGCGGACCACGTACCGCGGGTCGAGGCCCGAGCGGAGCCCGCGCGCTTCGAGGGACCGCGCCATCGAGCGCACGCCCAGCTGGGTCAGCCAGGCCGGTGCCCCGAAGATCGGGGTGCGGGTCTTGCCCCGGGCCTGGAGCACGTGAGAGAGGATCTCGCGCCAGGTCAGGTCGATGTCGCTGAGCGGGTAGCAGGCGCCGTGCTCACCGCGTTGGAGCGCCCCGGCGACGGCCTCGCCTACCTGGATGGAGGTGATCACGGACGTGCCGCCGGTGGGGAACAGGACGACCGGTTTGCTCGTGCGGTCGAACAGCAGCTCACGCCAGCGCTGCCCCTCGCCGTCGATGAGCCCGAACACGTACGGGATCTCCAGGACGCATAGCCGCACCCCGGCCTCCCCGGCGGCGGCTACCGCGGCCGCCAGCTGATCCACCCTGGCCTGCACGTAGGGGTGCCGGGAGGCGAAACCGGAGTCGGGGTGCATCCGCTCCCACGTGGTGAAGTACGAGCCGAGCAGGACGATCCGCTCCACCCCGGTGGCCCCGGCGACGCGGATGACCCGCTCGGTCGTCTCGACCAGGCAGGCCTGGAAGAACGCCGCCGGGTCACCGCGCACCTGACAGCGGTCGTCCGGGCCGAGCGCGTAAACCAGTGCGTCCGCGCCGGACAGTACCTTGCGCAAGGTGGCGGTGTCGGCTGCGACGATATCCGCGCAGCGCTGCTCGACCTCGACGAGCCTGCGCCTTCCGGGCGGGATCGGATTACGGGAAACCGAGAAAACGTCGTGGCCACGCGCGACGAGCTCCGCCGAGGCACGCTGACCCAACAGGCCGGTTCCGCCCAGCACGCTGACCATCACGCGAGTCATCCTGACACACGAGCGTGAGTCTCCCCCATCCGCCACGCGTGCATTCCTGCCCCCGCGCCCGGTGCCCGCCATCCGGGTACGGAACTCCTTGGCGGGCAGCCCTCCCCGCAGGGGCGCAGGCTGCCAGGCAAGGGCGCGCAGGGCCGGGATCAGGACCGTCGCCTGCTTCCTGCCCTGATGAGGAGGAGCGCCAGCCGCCGGACCCGGCGGACCGGGCCGGTACTAGGCGGGTGCCAGGGGAAGCGCGGTGCGTGCGAAGCGGTCGAACCGGGCGAAGTACTCCTCGTCCGGGAGCGCCTCGCCGGCGTCGACCATCCGCTGCCAGCGCGGGGGCACGTACGCGCAGTAAGGCTCCGCTTCGAAGGGGTCGCCGGTGACCGCGTAGGCCCGAGCACGGCTGCCACCGCACCTGCCGCGGAAATTGCACACCCCGCATTTGCCCTTGATGTTGCCCCGGTCGCGTAGCTTCCGGAACAGCGGCGCCGTCCGGTACACCCCGACGATGTCGTCGGTACGGACGTTACCGGCTGCCAGGGGCAGGAACCCGCTGGGGAAGATGTCGCCGGTGTGGCTGATGAAGCAGAAGCCGTCGCCGTCGTTGACGTTGCGGGCCCGGCCGATGCCATCGGAGTCGGAGTGGTGCGCCCCGGAGGTGAGCACGTCCAGCTGCACCGGACCGGCGTTGGCGATCCGGGGCGCGGCCGCGCTGGCGGCACGCTTGTGCTGCAGCACGACCCGCGAGTACTGCGGTGCCGCAGTGGCCTTGATGTCGAACGGCACCCGGCCGGACAGGTCGTAGAGCAGATCGAAGACCTCTTCGAACGCGGCGGCGCTGGCGACGTCCTCCGGCCTGGCCCGTCCCATCGGGACGAGGAAGAACACTTCCCAGAACACGATCCCGGCCTCGGCGAGCAGCTGCGCCATCGCCTCCATGTCGGCGACATTGTCGCGCCGTACGACGGTGTTGACCTGAGTGGACAGGCCTGCCTCGCGGGCCTGCCGCAGGATGCGCAGGCCGTGGCCGAACGAGCCGTCGACCCGGCGGAAGGTGTCGTGGATGCCCGGGCTGGAGCCGTCCAGGCTCACCGCGAGCCGGACCAGCCCGGCCTGCTTGAGCTCGCGCATCATCCCGGGGGTGCACAGCGGCGTGGTCGCCGGGGTGGCGGCCATCCGCATGCCCAGGTCTGCGCCGTGCCTGACCAGCTCGACGATGTCGGGCCGCTTGAGGCAGTCGCCGCCGCTGAACACGAAGATCACCCGGCCGAATTCACGCACCCGGGTCATCATCGCCTGTGCCTCGGCGGTGGTCAGCTCATCGGGGTGGCGCAGCGGCTGGGCCTCGGCACGGCAGTGCTTGCAGGCCAGGTCGCACGACTGGGTGGTTTCCCAGATGACGACGAAGGGCGCCTTGTCGAAGTCCATCGGCGGCGGCCCCCCGGCGGCCCCGCCGTGCCCTTTCCCGTGGCCGTGCGGGTGCCGGCCGTGCGGATGACCGGGGGTCTCAGCGGCTCCGGCGGGCCGGTGGCCGGGTGCGGCGGGATCCTGCAGCATGTCCTCACCATAGGGCCTGCGGCCAGGGCATGCCGTCTGCCTATCGTGGGGACGTGTCCCCCGCCCCCGAGACCGGCTCACCCGCCGGCTCGCGCCACCTGGCCGGCGAGCCTGCGGTCCTCGCCGGGATCGCCAGGCGGTTCACGCAGTTCGCGGACGCCTACCCGCAGCTGGGGTTGTACCGGCGGCTATGCCGGGCAGCCGCCGGCGATGAGCGGATCTGCCGGATGCTGCTGGCCGCGCCGGACCCCGGTCAGCGCCGCCCGGTGCTCCTGCTGGCAGCCCTGCACGACCTCGTGCTGCGGCAAGGGACGGCTGTGCCCGCCGCCCGGTGGTACGCCTCGGTCACCGGCCGTGCGGGGCTGCCCGCGCCGCGGGAATGGGACGAGCCCGGGGCGGGGCCGTGGCCCGACGTGCGGGCGACGCTGCTGGCGCATGCGGACGAGATCACCGCCACGATCGCCTCCCGGACGATGACCACCAACGAGGCGAACCGTGCCGGGTACGTGCTTCCCATGCTGGCCCTGGCCACGGCGGAGCTGCCCGCCCGGCCCGTGGTGCTCGCCGAGGCCGGGTGCAGTGCTGGCCTGCTGCTGGCCTGCGACCAGTACGACGTGCGGGTGAGCGCAGCCGGGACGAGCACCGGAACCGAGAGCGCCCATCCCGGTCACGCCCCGGATTCCCCGGCCGGGAAGGATCCCGGCGGCCGCGCGGTTACCCCGCCGGAACCCGCGCTGAGCTGGGGCGACCCGTCATCTCCGGTGCAGGTGCGCACCGAGGACCGCACCTGCGCCGGGGACGTGCCGCTGGCCGCGCGCGGGATCGTCCCGCCGCTGGTGGCGGCCCGGGCCGGGGTCGACCTGTCGGTGACCAGCCTGGACGATGAGGAGTCGCTGCGCTGGCTCACCGCCTGCCTGTGGCCGGACGTGCCCGGGAGGGTCGAGCGGTTCCGGGCGGCGGTGGGCCAGCGGCGCGCGCAGGCCGCCGCCGGGATCGCGCCGGTGAGCCTGCTGACTGGGGACGCCGCCGAGCCTGGCGTGCTCGCCCGGGCGATACGGCCTGCGGTCGCGGCCGCCACTGCGGCCACCGGGCAAGCCCCGCACGTGGTCGTGCTCACCTCATGGACGGTGACGTACATCGAGCGGTCCCGGCGGGTCCGGCTGGGCGAGCAGATCGCGGCGCTGGCGGCCGGCGGCCTGCCGGTGACCTGGTGCAGCGCCGAGGCGGCCGGCACGGTGCCGGGGCTGCCGCCGGTACCGGATCCGCTGCCCGCCCCGGCCCGGACGGGCACCACCGTGCTCGCCGCCCGCCGCTGGCGCGACGGCACCGAGAGCACCCCGCGCATCTGGGGCGTCGCCGACGCCCACGCCAGCTGGGTCCGTTTCGCTCCGCCCTGACCCGCCCCCCCCCGGGCGGGCACTGCTCTCCCGCTCCCCCGTTCCCTTTTCCGCCCGTGCCCGGGTCAGGCGGGGACAGAGCCGCCGGGGCCCGCGCGCCACAGGTCACGGGAGCGCAGCACGGGCACGAGGGCCAGCGGCAGGATGAGCGCGGGCACCAGCACCCCCAGCGTGGGCCCGGCGACGGTGAGCAGCGCCCCCGCGGCCGCCGGGGCGAACGGGGCCAGCGCGCCGGAGGCGACCAGCATGGCCGCCATGAACCGTCCCATCATCCCGTCGGGCACGTCGGTGGTCGCGAACGCGAACAGGCCCGCATTCGCCGACGGGATGAGCACGAACACCAGCGGCAGCAGCAGGCTGATGCCCAGCGGCGAGGTGACGAAGGCGATCGGCACCGCGCCCGCCGCCACGCACGCCGTCGTGATGACCAGCAGCGGGGCGAGCCTGATCCGGACCACCACGAACGAGGCGAGGAAGGCGCCGCCCAGCCCCGATGCCGCGATCACCGACTGCACCAGGCCGGTATCGACCGGCCCGGTTCCGCCGGCGATGAGCCGCAGCGTGATCGCCGTGACGAACGTCGTCATCGTCGATGAGGTCCG
>CAMCQD010000197.1 GCA_945876925.1 uncultured Dermatophilus sp. | reverse complement strand
GCCGACATCGTGAATCGCCAGGATCGGGTTGCCCGGCCCCAGTGCCCAGCACGCGTTGATGACCTCCTGGGCGCGGCGCTCCATCTCGGGGTTGCCCCGCTGCACCGAGTCGAAGTCCAGCTCGGCGGCGTTGGTTCCCGCGGCCATCGAGGAGGCCGCGCCGCCGCCCATGCCGATCCGCATGCCCGGGCCGCCCAGCTGGATGAGCAGGCTCCCCGGGCCGAAGGCGACCTTCCCGGTGAGCTCGGCGCTGATCGAGCCGATCCCCCCGGCGCTCATGACCGGCTTGTGGTAGCCGCGCCGGACCCCGGCGACGGTCTGCTCGAACACCCGGAAGAACCCGCCCAGGGCCGGGCGCCCGAACTCGTTGTTGAACGCGGCCGCCCCGATCGGGGCCTCGAGCATGATGTCCAGCGGGGAGGCGATGTGGCCCGGGGCACCGTACGGGCGGGCTTCCCACGGCTCATTGGTGCCCGGCAGGCTGAGATTGGAGACGATGAACCCGGTCAGCCCGGCCTTGGGCTGCGAACCGCGCCCGGTGGCGCCCTCATCGCGGATCTCGCCACCAGAGCCCGTGGCCGCTCCCGGGAACGGCGAGATCGCGGTCGGGTGGTTGTGCGTCTCGACCTTCATGAGCACGTGCACATCGCCGGTACGCCCCGAATACCTGGCCGGCCCGGTCCCGGCCGGCCCGCCGGTGCCCTCACGGCCGTCGCCGCCGGGCAGCCAGCGGGTGACCCGGCCCCCGGCCATGATCGAGGCATTGTCCCGGTAGGCGACGATAGTGCCCTTGCCCGGGCCGCCGTGCAGCGCCTCAGTGTGCCGGATCATCCCGAACAGCGACGTGCTGGCCGGCTCGCCGTCGACGACGAAGCTGGCATTGAAGATCTTGTGCCGGCAATGCTCGGAGTTGGCCTGCGCGAACATCATCAGCTCCACGTCGGTGGGGTTGCGCCCCAGGGCGGTGAACGCGGTGACCAGGTAGTCGATCTCGTCCCCGGAGAGGGCCAGCCCGAACTGGGCGTCCGCCTCGGCCAGGGCCTCCCGGCCGCGGGTGAGCACCTCGACGCGGGCCAGCGGCGCGGCCTGGCGGGCGGCGAACAGCTGCCCGAGCGCGCCGGTGCCCGGCAGCACCGACTGGGTCATCCGGTCGTGCAGGATCGCCGCGCAGGCCGCCTGGACATCTGCGGGCAGCCCGGGCCGGGCGAGCCCGGCGGCGGCCTCGCCGATGCCCAGCTCGAGCACATACCGGGTGACCCGCTCGACCCGGTGCACGTCCAGGCCGCAGTTGCGGACGATGTCGGTGGCCTTGCTGGCCCACGGCGAGATCGTGCCCAGCCGGGGCGCGACCACGATCTCGGCGACCGGGCCGGGCGCGTCCCCTAAGTACGGGTCCCCGTAGCGCAGCAGCCGGGCAAGCGCCTGCGCCTGCTCACCAGGCAGGTGACCGGCGGTGGCCACGACGTGCACGTACTGGGCGCTGATGCCGCGCACCTGCGGGGCGGCCAGGCGCAGCCGGGACAGCAGCGCCCGCGCCCGGAAACCGGACAGGGCACTGCCCCCCGGGAGTACCGAGATGGCATGCGAGGGCGATGCGCCCGGCAAGGGCTGCGACTCGGGCGAGGACATGAACGGCCTCCTGCGGGGGGTCGGCGGGATCGCCCCCAGGCTATCCCCAGCCCGAGCCGGCCCCGCCGTCCCCGCCCGCCAGGGGCGGTTGCATGCGCTGAGGGGCCGTTCCCGCCCGGGGCAGGCGACCCGATCGGGCCCGATGTGCTGCACTGATAATCGTGTTCATCGCCTTAGCCACCATCGTCAACGCGCTCGCGGTCGCCTGGGCCGCACGACGGCTGGCCGGTGCCCCGGTCGGCTGGGGCCGGGCCTTCGTCGTCTCCCTGCTCGCCGGCTGGCTCATCTCCCCGGTGTTCGGCTTCGTCGCCCAGGCCGGCCAGCTCCCCGGGCTGGCAGTGCCGGCCACCGTCACCGATCCGGACAAGGTCGGCATCTTCCTGGTGGCAGCGCTGCTCGGTGCCTGGATGCTGGCCGGGGAAGTCGCCGTGCTCGCCGTGCTGGAGGTGTTCATCCCGACCGGGACCTTCCCGGACATGCTCACCTGGGTGCGTGACCTGCCCGCGCAGCTGCGCCGCAACCGCCGGCTCAGCTCGATCCTGCTCATCATCGCCCGGCACGGGCTAGGCGGGATGGTCCGCCGCCGCCCCGGCCACCGCGACCTGCCCCATGCCGCGATCGCAGCCCAGGTCCGCGACGCCCTCATCGACGGCGGGGTCACCTTCATCAAACTCGGCCAGACCCTCGCCACCCGCGCCGACCTGCTCCCCCCGGCGTACGTGGCCGAGCTGTCCCAGCTGCACAGCGAGGTGCCCGCGGAACCGTGGGAGACCGTGCACGCCGCGCTCACCGCGGAGCTGGGCCGCCCGGTGGAAGAGGTGTTCGCCTCCGTGGACCAGGCCGCCCTGGCCGCCGCCTCGGTGGCGCAGGTGCACGCGGCCACGCTGCCCGACGGCACCGAGGTGGTGCTCAAGATCCAGCGCCCCGGCGCCCGCCGGGATGCCCTGGCAGATCTGGACATCATCATCCGGCTAGCGGACCAGATGGAACGGATGACCAGCTGGGGCAAGCGGATCGGCGCCCGCGAGCTGGCCGCCGGATTCGCCGCCTCGCTACGCGAGGAACTCGACTACGGCATCGAAGTCGCCAACATGGACGCCATCGCGCGCACCTCGGCCGGGAGCGTGAGCGTCCCCCGGGTGTGGCGGCACCTGTGCACCCCCCGGCTCATCGTCATGGAGCGGGTCGCCGGGCAGCCGCTGTCCCGGGCGCACGAGCAGCTAGCCACCCTGACCGGCCAGCAGCGCTCCGACCTGGCCGGGCAGCTGTTCGACTCCGTGCTGCGCCAGATGATCACCGGCGGGGTGTTCCACGCCGACCTGCATCCGGGCAACATCGTGCTCACCCGGGCCAGCACCGGGGACGCCAGCGAACCCGGCGCGGACCGCCCCGCCGGCCCAGCATCGCGCCCTGGCGAGCCGGAGAACCCGGCCTACCGCATGACGCTGCTCGACTTCGGCTCCGTCGGCCGCCTGGGACGGGCCTCACGGGACTCGATTGGCCTGCTCCTGGCCGCCTTCGAACGACAGGACGACATCGCCGCCGCCGATGCCCTCATCGAGCTGCTGGGCCGCCCCGAAGGTCTCGACGACCGCATGTTCGAACGCGATCTGGGGCTGACCATGCTGCGCGCGGGCGGCAGCGCCCGGCTGTTCACCGACCTGCTCGAGCTCGTGCTCTCCCGCGGGTTCACGGTCCCGCCGCAGGTAGCGGCCGCGTTCCGGGCGATGGCCACGCTCGAGGGGTCGCTGCGCAGCCTGGACCCGCACTTCGACCTGGTCGACGCGGCCCGCTCCCGGGCCGGATCGCTCATGGCCGAGCTGCTCTCTCCCGGGCAGCTCAGGACGCGGCTGGAGGGCCAGCTGGCCACGGTGATCCCCGGGCTGCTGCGGCTGCCCCGCCGGATCGACCGGATCGCCGGCGACCTGCAAAGCGGCGAGCTCACCATCAACGTGCGCTCGATGGCCGACGGGAACGACCGGGCGTTCGTCACCGCGGCCCTGCGCGAAGCCGGCAACGCCCTGCTGGCCTGCGCCCTGGCGATCGCCGGGGTGATCCTCATGATCGGCCAGGGCGGCCCGGCGCTAGTCGGCATCATCAGCGTGCACAGCTTCCTCGGCGCCACCTTGCTGCTGTTCGGGTTCGTCCTGGGGGCACGCCTGCTGGTCGCCGAGTTCTCCGGCAGGCAGGCCCTGCCCCGCCGGGGGGCGATGTCGCCGTAACCGGCGCTCACCACCGGGGCGCGCCCTGAGCGGAACCAGCCGGCAAATCCCGGGTATACCGCAAACCGCCTCACCCCGGCACGGCCGATGTGCTGGCATCGACAGATGGACACCGCACGGAACGAACCCGGCGGCACATCCGGGAACCGCCGCAGGCTATGCCGCGACCGGCCCGGTCCTCACCGGCGGGCAGGCCCCGGACCGGTCCTGCTCGCCGCCGTCATCGCGGCCGTGCTGGCCATCGCCGCAGGCCTGACGAGCCTGGCAGCCCGCGGGCCCGGAGAGGCCCCGGGTGCGCTGCGGCCCCGTACCGCGCCGGCCCCGGCGGCCCTCACCACAGCCGATGCCAGCGCCTGGCTGGACGGGCTGGTGCCGGCCCTCATCGACGCCGGGAAGGTCACCGGAGGAGTCAGCGTCGCCATCGTCCGGGATGGCCGGACGATCGCCGCCCGCGGCTACGGCTCCGCCACCGCCAGCCACCTCACGCGGGACGGCACCCGGCTCGACCCCCGCGAGCACCTGGTCCGCATCGGCTCGATCAGTAAGACCTTCACCGGCGTGGCCGTGCTCCAGCTTGCCGAGCAGGGCAAGCTCGACCTCGACGCCGACGTGCGCCAGTACCTCGATTTCAGGCTCGACCTTCCGCTGGGCGCGGTGACGTTGCGTCATCTGCTCAGCCATACCGCCGGGTTCGAGGACCGGTTCGGCAACCTCATCTCCGCCTCCGAGCAGGACCTGCGCCCGCTGCGCGACACGGTCGCCGCCGGCCCGCCCCGGCAGATCTACGCCCCCGGAACCCTGCCGGCCTATTCGAACTACGGCAATGACCTGGCCGGGTACATCGTCCAGCGGGTATCCGGGATCAGCTTCGAGGACTACCTAGACCGGTACGTCCTCGCTCCGCTGCAGATGACGTCGAGCA
>CAMCQD010000196.1 GCA_945876925.1 uncultured Dermatophilus sp. | reverse complement strand
CTCCAGGCGGGGCGCCACCGCCATCGCGTCCAGGTCGAGATCGGCGCCGTAGAACCGGTTGAACAGCACCAGCGCGTCGGCCCCGGCGTCCTGGGCGGCAGCGGCGAAGTGGCTCAGGGAGGTGAAATGCGAGGACAGCTTCACCGCCAGGGGCACGTCGATGGCCGCGCGCACCTCGGCGATGATGTCCAGGGCGCGCCGCTCGGCGTCGGCGGCTGAACGGGACGGGTCGGCGTTGACCGAGTACAGGTTGAGTTCCACGGCGTCCGCCCCGGCATCGCACAGCAGCGCCGCGTATCGCTGCCAGTTACCCGGGGCGGTCCCGTTGAGGCTCGCGATCACGGGGATGCGCAGGGCGGCCCTGGCCGCGCGCACCCGCTCGATGTGCTCCTCGGGCGCGCCCGGGGCGGCGTGCACTCCGGCGGCCAGCGGCGGGGAGGCGAATTCGGCGAACTCCTCGCCTTCGAGCATGAGGTCGAAGTCGTCGAGCTCGGCCTGCTCGACTTCCTCGGCGAACAGGCTGGGCAGCACCACCGCGGCCGCCCCGGCCTCCTGCAGCGCCAGCATGGACCCGGCGGTGCGGGTCAGCGGCGAGGAGGAGGCGATCAGCGGGCTGTCCAGTTCGAGCCCGAGGTAGCTGGTGCGCAGGTCGGGGGTGCTCATCGCTGCTTTCCTTCCGGGGTGGCGCCGGCGTCGTTCCCGGCGGGATCGGCCTGCGGCCCGCCATCCTCGCCGCCCGGGGCGCGCGGCAGGGAACGCTCCACCCCGGCCATCTGGCTGTAATACCGCCAGCGCTCGTCCGCGTCGGCCTGGGCCAGGGCGGACAGCTCGTCGGCCCGGCCGGGATCTGAGCGGCGCAGCATCGCGAATCTCGGCTCCTTGGCCATGAAGTCGGCCACCGTTCCCCGGGGTGCCCGGGAGTCCAGTCGCAGCGGGGTGGCGTGCTCGCCCGCGCTCGGGCGGTACCGGTACAGCGGCCAGTAGCCGCTGGTGACGGCCTCGGCCTGGTTACCCATCGAGGTCTGCATGCCGATCCCGTGGGCGATGCACGTCGAGTAGGCGATGACGAGGCTCGGGCCGGGCCACGCGTTGGCCTCCAGCAGGGCGCGCACGGTCTGCTGCTGGTTGGCGCCCATCGCGATCTGGGCGACGTACACGTTGCCGTAGGACTGCGCGATCAGGCCGAGATCCTTCTTGCCGCTGGCCTTGCCCGCGACCGCGAACTTCGCCGAGGCACCGCGCGGGGTGGCCTTGGAGGCCTGGCCGCCGGTGTTGGAGTACACCTCGGTGTCGAGCACGAGCACGTTGACGTTGGCCCCGGAGGCGAGCACGTGGTCGAGGCCGCCGTAGCCGATGTCGTAGGCCCAGCCGTCGCCGCCGACGATCCAGGTGGTCTTGTCGACGAGGTCCCCGGCGAGGGTGAGCAGCCGGCCCGCGGCCGGATCGGCGGTCCCGGCCAGGGCGGCCCTGAGGTCGCGGACCCGTTCGCGCTGGGCGGCGATGCCGGCTTCGTCGCTCTGGTCCGCGGTGAGGATCGCGTCGGCCAGTTCCGGGCCGGCGGGCCCGGTCAGGGCACCGGCGTCCCGCAGCGCGGCGAGCAGCCGCCGGGCCTCGTCGCGCTGATGCTCCCAGGCCAGCTGGATGCCCAGGCCGAACTCGGCGTTGTCCTCGAAGAGCGAGTTGCTCCAGGCCGGCCCGCGCCCGGCGGCGTTGGTGGTGTAACCGGTGGTGGGCAGGTTGCCGCCGTAGATGGACGAGCAGCCGGTCGCGTTGGCGATGAGCAGCCGGTCCCCGAACAGCTGGGTGAGGGTGCGCAGGTACGGGGTCTCCCCGCAGCCTGAGCACGCCAGCGAGAACTCGAACAGCGGCTCCAGCTGGGCGGCGCCCTTGACCTGGTCGGCCCTGATCCGGGTGCGGTCGCCCTCGGGCAGGGACAGGAAGTACCCGAACCGGCGCTTCTCGGTCTCCAGGTGGGCGGCCAGCGGTTCCAGGTCGATGGACTTGTGCTTGACATCCGTCTTCGACGTGGCCGGGCAGATCTCCACGCAGATGCCGCAGCCGGTGCAGTCCTCGGGGGCGACCTGCACGGTGAGGCGCTGGCCGGTGCGGGTGCGGTCGCCCCGGTAAGGCTTGGACAGGAAGTCCGCCGGGGCGCGGTCCAGTTCGTTTTCGGAGAAGGTCTTGATCCGGATGGCCGCGTGCGGGCACACGAGGGCGCATTTGCCGCAGTCGATGCACAGGTCCGGGTCCCAGACGGGGATCTTCTCGGCAATGGCGCGTTTCTCGTACTTCGCGGTGCCGGTGGGCCAGGTCCCGTCCGGCGGGAGCGCGCTCACCGGCAGCAGGTCGCCCTCGTTGCGCAGCAGGGTCGCGGTGACGGTGCGCACGAACTCCGGCGCGTCGCCGGGCACGCGGGCCAGGCGCGGCACGTCGCCGGTGGCCGCGGCGGGCACGTCGAGTTCGTGCAGGCTGGCCAGGGCGGCGTCGACGGCGGCGAAGTTGCGGTCCACGATGGTGCGCCCGCGCCGCCCGTAGGTGTCCTGGATGGAGCGCTTGATCCGGCTGATCGCCTCATCGCGCGGCACCACCCCGGACAGGTAGAAGAAGCACGGCTGCATCACCGTGTTGATGCGCTTGCCCAGGCCGGCGTCGTGCGCCACCCGGGCCGCGTCGATCACCCAGACCCGCAGGCCGCGCTCGATGATGATGTCCTGCACCTCGCGGGGCAGGCGCTCCCACGTGGCGTCCGCGGGGTACGGGGAGTTGATGAGCACGGTCGCGCCCGGCCTGGCCAGGTCCACGGTGCGCAGCTGGGTGAGCAGGTCGAACTGGTGCACCGCCACGAAGTCGGCCTGGTCGATGAGGTAGGCCGCGTCGATCGGGCGGGCGCCGAACCGCAGGTGGCTGACCGTGACCGCGCCCGCCTTGCGGGAGTCGTACACGAAGTAGCCCTGGGCGTAACGGCCCTCGTCGGCGGCGAGGATCTTCACCGAGTTCTTCGAAGCGCCGACGGTGCCATCGGAGCCGAGCCCGAAGAACACCGCCGAGATGCCCTCGTCGGGTACGCGCACGGCCGGGTCGACCGGCAGGGACAGGCCGGTGACGTCGTCGATGATCCCGACCGTGAACCGGCGCCTGGGCTGCTCAGCGGCCAGGCTGGTGAACACCGCGGCGGCCATCGCGGGGGTGAATTCCTTAGAGGACAGCCCGTACCGGCCCCCGGTGACGAGCGGCATCCCGGCGTCGAAGTGGCCGGTGGCCTCGGACAGGGCCAGCACGACATCGGCCAGCAGCGGCTCCCCCGCGGAGCCGGGTTCCTTGGTGCGGTCGAGCACCGCGACCGAGCGCACGGTCGGCGGCAGCGCCTGAACTAGCGCGCTGGCCGGGAACGGCCGGTACAGCCGGACGGTGACCACGCCCACCTTCGCCCCGGAGGCGTTGAGCAGGTCGACCGCGGAGCGGGTGGTGCCCGCCGCGGAGCCGATGAGCACGATCACCCGGTCGGCGTCCGGCGCGCCGTAGTAGTCGGCCAGGTGGTACTGGCGCCCGGTGCGCGCCGCCAGCTCGTCGAAGCATTCCTGCACGATGCCCGGTACCGCGTCGTAGAACGGGTTGCACGCCTCCCGGGCCTGGAAGTACACGTCGGGGTTCTGGGCGCTGCCGCGCAGCACGGGCGCGTCCGGGGTCAGGCCCCGGGCCCGGTGCGCCTCGACGTCCTCCTCGCGGATGAGGGCGCGCAGATCGGACTCGTCGAGCAGCTGGATCGTGTTCACTTCGTGGCTGGTCCGGAAGCCGTCGAAGAAATGCAGGAACGGCACCCGGGAACGCAGCGTCGCCGCGTGCGCGATGAGGGCGAGGTCCTGGGCCTCCTGGACGCTGGCGCTGGCGAGCATGGCCCAGCCGGTCATCCGCACGCTCATCACATCGGAGTGGTCCCCGAAGATGCTCAGCGCGTGCGCGGCGACGGTGCGCGCCGAGACGTGGATGACGCTGGGGGTGAGTTCCCCGGCGATCTTGTACATGTTCGGGATCATGAGCAGCAGGCCCTGGGAGGCGGTGAACGTCGTCCCGAGTACGCCCTTGGTGATCGCGCCGTGCAGCGTCCCGGCGGCGCCGCCCTCGGACTGCATCTCGATCACGCGGGGCACACTGCCCCACAGGTTCGTGCGCCCGGCGGCGCTCCAGGCGTCGGCCGACTCCCCCATCGCCGAACTCGGCGTGATCGGGTACAGGGCGATGACCTCGCTCAATGCGTGCGCGACGCGGGCCACGCCCTCGTTGCCGTCGACTGCTGCCCAGCGGGGTTGGTGCACGGTGCTCGCCTCTTTCTCGCCTCAGGGGCCGGGGAGGCCCGTGTCGCAGGAGGGCCCGCGCGCCCGGATGCGCCGATCGCGGAGCGCGGCTTAATGTCGGGGCCCATACTTCCAGCCGGGCCCGCCGTCGTCGCTTCCCGCCCCGCCGTGGTCACCAGGTGGACACCTGGCGCGGTTCAGGCGTAGCTGGCCATCACCGTCCGGGTGGCGCCGCTGCGGGCGGGTGCGCCCGGACGGGATTCCCGGGCACACGACGGGGATGGCACCGCGATCCGGTCCCCCGGCCGGGCCTTGGGCGGCAACAGCAGTTCACGCGGCATACCCGCCAGGTAACCGGTCCCGCGCCGGGAAACTAGATGGGGGCGCAGCTAGCTGGATGACGGAGGAGCTGCTGGGCCGGTGCATCCTTGAAGGGCTCGCCGAAGTCCCCGCCAGCTCCGGTCTCTAGGAGCCGAGCAGGGGCA
>CAMCQD010000195.1 GCA_945876925.1 uncultured Dermatophilus sp. | reverse complement strand
GAAGAGCGCCCCGGTCCAGTACCGAGACGCCCTCACCACGGGCCACCGACCCGACCCGCAGACTGAGAATCGCCGCCCGGCGCATCAAGCGGGCCAGCCATCACCAGCCCAGGTACGTGCTCCCGCACATGCGCCACGAACCAACCCCGGCAACACGCCCGCTTGACCCGCCAGCCGCCGACCCTCCGGGCGCTGCATATCGGATCGGACGCCCCTCCCCGGCCACAGCCGATTCCTGCACAGTCCGTGCACAGCAAACGAGCGAAAACAGCGGTCAACAGCGGCCACCCCCGGACTCTCTTCACACAGGTCAGCAGTACCGCACAGAACCGCGTTCCGCGTTCCCAAGCTTGATACGCGGGTTCGATTCCCGTCACTCGCTCCAACGCAAAGCCCCAGGTCACTGGCCTGGGGCTTTTCTCTTTCCCGCCCGGGAGCCGACACCGACCGCACTCCGTGCTACCCGCGTGCGATAGGCATTGCGCTTCTCGCCCTTGCCCTGCTGGCCGGAGAGCAGTGCCCGGACGGCGGCATCACGGAGAGTCCGCGAGCACGGCTGTGCACTACGCCAGGCCCGGCAGGTCCGCGCAGCGACCTGACAACCCGCCTGCGGCACCGGCTCGACCGGGTGGCCCTCGGATCGCGTGGCGTCGATGATCCCCATGATCAATGGCTGCGGGGGCCGGGCTCCCCCGCGAGGAGACTCGTCGCCGCCTTCAGGGCTGCGATCTCCTCCCGCAGCAGCCGTCGGCTCTCCGCGTTCAGCCCGGGATCAATCGCCTCCGGCATATGCTCACCCTCCTGAACTCACACAGGAATGGCACCAAACCTGAGGCGGTTCAGTCCGCAAGCTCTGACGCCGCTGGATCGCCTCCGGATGGCGGCGTATCCAGTTGCTGTGACTCCTGGACCGCTCGGCGCACGTGCTTGTTGACCAGGAACAGCGCGTTGACCACCACCCAGAAGATAACCAGTGCCCAGCCTGCGGAGGCCACGGAGGTGGCTGATATGAGCCAGGCGGTCAGGAAGATACCGACGGGTCCGATGACCAGGGCAATGGAGTTCTGCAGTCCGTTGAACCTTCCCCTCATCTCGTCGGGAGTCACCTGCAACGAGACGACTCCCGTCGCGGCTCCCACGGCAGCAGAACTCAGGCCGAAGACGAAGCACATGACAATCGTGTAAGTCACCGAGTAGAACTGCACCAGCAGCGCGAGTCCCGCCACATTCAGCAGTGACGCCCCTAGCGTCAGCGGCCAAGCAGGGAGCTTGGTCCCAGCCAGGGCATATATAACGCCACCGATGAGCAGCCCCAGTCCAACGGCGGCCAGAGCGTACCCGTTCGACTCCCCGGCATTGTTCAGTGTCATGAACACCGGGATCAGGAGCGACTGAAGGACGCTTACCAGTGCAACGCTCCCCACATTCAAGCCCGTAAGAGCCCGCAGGACAGTGTTCTCGCGTTTGCCCAAAAACGCGATACCTTCCCGGAAGGAACTCCAATATGCGATTTTCGAGCTCTCGCCTTCCGAGCTATCCATGCGTCCGTAGGGCTTTGGCGCGACGAGGCAGAGCACGCCGGCAGCGAGGGAGGTTGCGGCCGTGACCCAGAGAACTGCCCGCGCGTCGAGGAAATTCATCAGCAGCCCGGCGAAAGTGGGGCCTAAGACAATCGCCAGGGCGCTCACCGTCTCCCGGACCCCGACCAAGGTCTGAAGCGCTACCCTCGAATGCCGCTGCACCCCGTAGATCATGGCTTCTCGCGCATTCCACGCTGGCATGTCCCCGATACCGCTCAGGAAAGCCGAGATCATGAACCAGGCAGGCGACAGCTGACCAAAAGTGCCGACAGCGGCGAGCAGGCCAATACTGAACGCGGAAACGAGGTCGCCCGCGGATGCCACGAGACGCCGATCGTACCGGTCGATCAATGGGCCAGAAAGCAGGCCGAACACGAAGATGCTGGCACCACTAACCAGCGCCACCAGCCCCGCCATTAAAACTTCACCCGTGGAGACCAGCACCAGGACCGGCAAGACGACGTTCGCAATCGAATTACCGAACAAAGAAAAGGCGAAGGATGCAAAGTAAGTAGCTAACTGCATTACGCAACTCCCCAGAGGCTGCTCATCGAACCGCTCCAACCTTCCTAACCGGCCACGACGGCAGGGACCGGCCACATCCGCCCGGGTCGAACAGGAAACCATGAGCCGCTCTCCGCCAGCCCTCCCCGGGCACCATGCCATAAAAACAGCGTGGCAGGTCGTCGCCGAAAACTTCGGCGACAGCGGAGCGGGTAGCGCCCATAATCCCCCTTGTTAATGCGACGCGGGTGCAACCTGGAACGGTTCCAGCGCCAGATGGACGGGCGCCCGACTTAGGTTATCCTAAGCAGGTTTTCCCATCTAGTCAAGGGGCCGAGTTGACTCATCTAAAACTTCCGCCCGGGCGGGTTCGCTGCGTCACGGGGGGACCTGGACTCCAGCAGAGTGACCCATGACCGATCCGAGTAAGCGCATGCTTTCATTCGCAGATAGGACCACCGAGTGAACCTTTCGAGCGATCTGCGAGAACCGACTCGAAGAAAGAATCACGACGATGACCGCCGTGCACACCGGTTTCCTCGGCGTGCAGGTTACCTCCAGTGAGGATAGCGCTGGCTAGCTGACGTCCTTCCGCGACCTCACCACAGGCGACCTCGCGGGAGTCAAGCTCAGCACCAGCGACGCGCACACCGGCCTTCTCGCCGCGATCGGAACGACCCTGCCGGCGCGCCCTCGCAGCAGTACCGACCCCACTACTTGCTGCGCCAGTGACACAACAAGTTCGGGCTCGGCGACTGCTGGGAGAACCGCACCATCCGATACAGGTTCGCCCGGTCGTATCAGCCGCAGCCCAGGTCAGCCACCTGCGGACGGTTCGCCCCCGGGGCGTCAGGCGGAGAGCGCAATCATGCCGGTCACCTGAGCACGCGAGAGCACGGGCACGCCGAGCGTGAGGACTGCGCTCACTAAGAACCCATCTCGCCTCTGGGGGTCGGCCTATCCCTCACCCGGGCTGAGCGCCGTCCGGGCGCGCCACCCAGGGGTGTGACGTGGGCTACGAAATCACCGCACCCATTCCACATCCGCGCAGGTCAGTAGCCTGCCACGGACGCCGGGACGGCAGGCTGCCCGCCCTGCCGGAATCTCATCCGGTCGCAATGGTTGCCCTCGGCTCCCCGGCGAGGCTACTGTTCACCTCAGAGCAGCCGCTCGACAGGATTGTTACTCGCCAGAGGCAAGACCTGGGACTCCGCGTGATGTCCCGGGTCTTTTTTTGTACCCTCACGCCTCCGCGGGTAACGGATATTGCGCGAATCGAGGAGGATTCGATGGCAGTGGACTTCCAGGCACTCGCCAAGGGCATCGTCGATGCCGTCGGCGGGGCCGGCAATATCAAGGGGCTGCGGCACTGTGCCACCCGGCTGCGGCTTGAACTACGGGAAGAGAGCAAAGCAGACGTTGAGGGCACCAAGGCGCTCGACGGCGTCATGACCGTCGTCCAGGCCGGGGGTCAGTACCAGATCGTCATCGGCAACGACGTACCGCACGTGTTCACCGAAGTAAGCAACCTCGTCGAATCCGGCGGGAACCTCGAGGAGGACACCTCCGGCGAGGGAGGGAGTATCCTCGACCGGTTCATCGAGCTGGTCAGCTCGATCATTCACCCGATCCTGTGGCCCCTGGCCGGGGCAGGCCTGTTCAAGGCATTCCTCCAGCTGTTCCTCACCCTGGGCTGGCTGAACCAGGAGACCACGGGTTATGTCGTCCTCAACGCGGCCTCGGACTCGCTCATCAACTTCCTGCCGATGCTGCTGGCGATCCCGGCTGCCAAGCGTTTCAAGGCAAACCAGTTCACCGCCGTGGCCATCGCCGGCGCACTGGTCTACCCCGGCATCATCGCGCTGAACGACGCCCAGGGCCCGCTCGACTTCTTCGGCATCCCCCTGGTGATGATGAGCTACGTCAGCTCACTGCTGCCGATCATCGTCGGCGTGTGGATCCAGGGGTACCTGGAGCGATTCCTCACCAAGCACCTGCCCAGCGCCATCCGCAATTTCACCGTGCCGCTGCTGTCCATGCTCATCATGGTGCCGCTCATCCTGCTCACCATCGGCCCGGCTACGACCTACGCCGCCAATGGCATTGCCGCCGGAGTCGACTACCTGTTCGTCGCCGCTCCCTGGCTGGCAGGCGCCATCATGGGTGCATTCTGGCAGGTCTTCGTCATCTTCGGACTGCACTGGGGGCTAGTGCCGATCATGATGCAGCAGCTCGCCGGTGGTTACTCCATCCTGGCCGGCCCGCTGCTCGCCGCCGTCCTCGCCCAGGCCGCTGCCACTCTCGCCGTCGCGCTGCGCACCAAGGACGCCGAGACCAAGAAACTCGCTGGCCCGGCCAGCCTCTCCGGCTTCCTCGCCGGGATCACCGAACCGGCCATCTACGGCGTGAACCTGCCCCGCAAGCTGCCGTTCTACTTCGGCGTCGCCGGCGGCGCCATCGGCGGCGTGTTGTCCGGCATCGCGGGGGCTGGCACCACGGCCTTCGTGTTCCCCTCGCTCATCGGCATCCCCGCATACCTGTCAACGCCGAACCTGCCGCTGCTGTTCAGCGGTGTCGCGATCGCGATCGTCATCGGCTTCACCCTGACCTACCTCTTCGGCGTCAAGGACCCCGAGCCCGAGGCCGCCACCGCAGAAGACACCACGCCGGCCACCCCCGCCGAGGACATCGCCGCCGCGA
>CAMCQD010000194.1 GCA_945876925.1 uncultured Dermatophilus sp. | reverse complement strand
CAAGCACACCGACTCCCCCACGTTCCGCCGCCTCGCCGACGAGCTGGTCACCTTGCTCGCCTATGAGGCGACGCGGCAGATCCGGGTCGCTCCCAAGGAAATCCAGACCCCGGTCGCCGCCACGTCGGGGGTGCGCCTGGCCGACCCCAAGCCGGTCATCGTGCCGATCCTGCGGGCGGGGCTGGGCATGCTCGAGGGAATGGTGCGCCTGCTGCCCACCGCCGAGGTCGGGTTCCTGGGCATGGTCCGCGACGCCGGCACCCTGGAGGCGAGCGCCTACGCCAACCGCCTGCCGGACACCCTCGTCGACCGCCAGGTGTTCATCGTCGATCCTATGCTCGCCACCGGTCACACGCTCGCGCTCAGCATTGACTTCCTGGCAGCGCTCGGTGCGAGCGATATCACATGCGTCTGCCTGATTGCCGCACCAGAAGGACTCGAACTGCTCGGAAAGCATCCGACCAGCACCGATATCGACCTGACCGTGGTCGTTGGCGGCATCGACGACCACCTGAACGAGCACGGCTACATCGTTCCCGGCCTGGGTGACGCAGGCGACCGTCTCTACGGAGTGGTCTCCCACGGCAAGTAGCCGACACGCCAGCGCTTCTCGCCTATCCTTACAGACGGACGTGCTACCACCCGCGCGTCGCCGGGATGCCGGGCAGTGCGTGTGCTTGCATGGGGCGCAAGGGTGCTCAGGCTGTACCCGAGGTTCTCGGGAGCCGGTGCCGGGAGGGGCCGGGGTGCGACCGGGCCCCGGCGGCAGGCGGCATCTGAGACCAGCAGCCCGGACCGGGCTGCGACCGGCGGGCCGCAACCGGGGCACCGCAGGGACAGGCGACAGGGCAGGAACGATACGTGAAATTTGATCTGAAAAAGACCCTCACTTGGATTCTGATCATCTTCGTGATTTACGCTATCCTCACGTCCCCGACCGAATCCGCTGATGTCGTGCGCTCCATCTGGAGCATTATCTTCAACGGTATCCAGTCCGTCGCCACTTTCTTCGACCGTATTATCACCCCGTAGGCTGATGGCTGCGCGACCTCGCGATCACGAGCGCGCCCTGCGGAGCGCGCGCGACTTCCTGCTGCCAAATGAGGAAGTAGTCATCGCGACGAACCGGCACTGGATCCAGGTGGCCGAGCCCGTGGCCACCTGCATCCTGGCATTGCTGCTGGTCATCTGGGTCAATCTGGTCGCCCCGTCAACCGGGGCGGATCTGCTGTGGTGGGTATGGTTCGTGATCGTCGTGCGGACCGGCTGGTGCGTGCTCGACTGGCGCCGGTCCTGGTTCATTTCCACGGATCAGCGCTATGTACTCGTCAGCGGCATCATCATCCGCAAGATCGCGATGATGCCGCTCCAGAAAGTCACCGACGTCACCTATCACCGGTCGATCGTCGGTCAGGTACTTAATTACGGCACGTTCCGGTTCGAGACCCCGGGGCAGGATCAGGCCTTTTCCGAGATCGATCTCGTCCCGCAGCCGAATGATTTCTACCGGATCATCGTCGAGTACCTGATCGGAGGCGGGGGTTCTTCTGGCGGGGAGGAGGCCGAGGAGCCGGAGGCCGCAGCCGTGGACCCGGACCCCACCCGCCCGATCCACTTCGACTTCGGCAACCGCCCGGGAAGCCACGACTCCGATCTGTACAGCAGCTCACCGGGCGGTAACCCCCGGCGAGCGCACCCGGACGACGACACCGTTCCGTTCGTCATCCCCTCTGAATGGCGCCGGACGGATGGCGAATCGCGCGGGCCGTTAGCGGGGGGAACCGGAACCGATCCGTTCCATCAGGGCAAGGTGGTCGGGCCGGGCACAGATGGCTCCCGGCTGTCCCGGTTCACCCGCTTGTTCCGGCGCCGCGATCCCCACGACGCCGCGCTGGCCCCGGGGGATCCGCAGCATTTCGCGCCGGATGGGTCCCGCACCACGCCGCGCAGCGCACTGCACGACCGCGTCGATCATTCACCCAACCTCGACACGGGCCCGATCATCGAGGTCAAGGGCAACCGCTGGAATCGCCGCGGCTTCCTCTGAGCCTGCCCGCCATCCCGTCGGCTGACCCTGCCCGCGCCCTCTGGCCGGCGGCGAAGTCACCGCTGCCGCCTCACCACTCGGAGGCGGGGGTCGGCCCGGTGATCCCGATGACCGAGCCGTCCCCGGGCACCTGCGGCAGCCTGTCATCGCCCTCCGGTGACGCCGCCTCGTCCTCGTCCTGCCCGGCCAGGCGCGCCTGGCGTTCCCGCTCCTGCTGCTCGCGCTCCTCGCGCGTGAGCAGCTTGCGGGGCGAGAGGAGCTGGTAGAAGCCCAGGGCGTTGCCCCAGTGGTCGGAGAAGTTGGCGAACGCCACCACGTCCGGCACCCGGACCACCTCGCCCACCGGCACCTGGGCCTGGCGCATGCGGGTCACGGCCTCCTCGACGTCGCCCACCTCGAACCGCACCCGGGCGTTGTTGGCCCCGGGCCGGTCGTGCCCGGTGGACAGTTGCAGCCACGTTCCGGGGCTGATCTGCCACTCCAGGAAGTCGTCCAGCGGCGCCGTGTCCGGGCCCCGGCCGAACACGCGCGAGTAGAAATCGAGCACATCGGCGGTGTCGCCAGCGTTGATGGCGATGGTGAGACCGGTCAGATCGTGCATACATATCAGGCTACGGCAGAGCCCCGGCGCGGGCCGTACCGGCACCGGGAGGCTGGGATGCGTCCTGCGGCGTGGTGACACCCGGACGGCCGGCAGGCAAATGCGCGCAAGTTCACAGGATTGGTGCCGATGGGAGGAACGACCCCGGATTGCGCTGCGGAGGAAGCGTCATGGCGAGCCTGGATCCGATGCTGGTGTGCATCGCCGCTGCTGTATTCGTGCTCCTGGCACACGGCGTCTTCGCGTTCGCCAGGAGCCGGGCCGGCGGGGGCGAACCGGGCATCCTGGCTGACACCGCTGCGATGCTCCTGTGCGGGCTGGCGTTCCTCGCGCCGTTGTCGGTCCTGCCGTTCGCGAGCGGACGGCCGGTGACGTTCATCCTGGCCGGCACGATGTTCGCGGTGGTGGCCAGCGCCTGGCCGATCGTGGCCCGCAGGGGGCGACCGGACCGCACCTCAACCCGCCAGGTCAGCAGTTTCCGGATGCTGCGCCGCCGCCCGGGGGTGCGCGTCGTCCGGGTCGGTGCAGCCAGCGCAGCAGCCTTCGCGCCACCGGTGCGCGCCACCGTGAGGGCACCGGCGGCGACGCCCGCGGATACGGGTACCCTCCGCGTCACCTCGCCCGCCCCGGTGAAACCCGGCCCGGATAAGTCCCCTGGCCCCGCCCCGGATGCCGGGTCCGGGTCCGGCGGGGCAGCCCCGGAGCCGATGCGGGCCGCCGACGAAGCCACCCGGGCCCTCGGGCAGGTCGACGACATCGTGACAGACGTAACTTCCTGGCTCCGGCTAGACCACTGATCCCGGCCGTCCCTCCCCTGCCCGCCATGTCCGTCCAGAGGGGGTGCGGCCGGGGCCCGGCGAAGCGGGGAGAAGAGTAAGGCCCTGGCCGCGCATCCGCAGCTCAGGGCCGTTATCAGCAGGTATTCACGAAGCGCGCCCGAAGGGATTCGAACCCCTAACCTTCTGATCCGTAGTCAGATGCTCTATCCGTTGAGCTACGGGCGCAGTCCGTCGCGGCATCCGCGACGAGCCGTAACTTTACCGCCTGAGGTCACGCGGCGAGAAATCCGCAGGTCATAAGCCTGCGGCTGCCCGCAGCGGGCAGCCGCGGCTAGCCGCCTGGCTGGCCAGGATCGGGGTACCACCTTCGGGGCGAAGCGGAACCAGAGCCTGTGTACCTTGGACGCATCGACATGCCCCCGGGCATCGGGCACCGCCAGGGCTGAGCGAATCCACCCGAGCCGGGGTTCCTCCAGTGGCGGCACCTTCGATGCACAGGTACCGGTGCATGCACGGGGGCGTGCGCAGCACGGGCTCGGCTGAGCGGCGGCGCCCCGGGGCGCGAAGGGATACACGATGACTGTGAACGCGGACATTCCGACCATCGGCGGAACCAGCCACGAGGAGCTGGCTTCCTGGGTGAGCGACATCGCCCGGCTCACCACCCCCGGAAAAATCGTGTGGATCACCGGCACCAGCGAGGAAATCGCCGGGCTGAACGACCAGCTCGTGGAATCGGGCACGTTCGTCAAGCTGGCAGAGGACAAGAAACCCAGCTCGTACTGGGCCGCCTCCGACCCCGATGATGTGGCCCGCGTCGAGGACCGCACATACATCTGCTCCCGCGAGGAAGCCGACGCCGGGCCGACCAATAACTGGATGGACCCAGGCGAGATGAAGGCCATCATGACGGACCTCTACCGGGGCTGCATGAAGGGCCGCACCATGTATGTCATCCCGTTCGTCATGGGCCACCTGGACGCCGACGTGCCCATGTACGGGGTGGAGATCACCGACTCGGCCTACGTGGTCGCCTCGATGCGGATCATGGCGCGGATCGGCACCCCCGTGCTGCGCCGGATAGAGGCCCAGAACGCCTCCTACGTCAAGGGCCTGCATTCGGTGGGCGCCCCGCTGGAGCCGGGCCAGGCCGATGTGCCCTGGCCGTGCAACCCGACGAAGTACATCGTGCATTTCCCAGAGGAGCGCACGATCTGGAGCTTCGGCTCGGGCTACGGCGGCAACGCCCTCCTGGGCAAGAAGTGCTACGCGCTGCGGATCGCCTCGGCAATGGCCCACGATGAGGGCTGGATGGCCGAGCACATGCTCATCCTCAAGCTGACCAGCCCCGAAGGGAAAGTCCGCTA
>CAMCQD010000193.1 GCA_945876925.1 uncultured Dermatophilus sp. | reverse complement strand
GCATCGGCCCCTCCTCCTCATGCCTGGACATGTACTCCGGCATGTCTCGAACGCGTTCTCTTCCCGGCGGTCCGGCCCCGGCCTGCCCGGGGGTTCCGGCGGGGCTCGTCATGCCGCCCCATGGATGCGACACGTGGGGGTTCCCACTGCCGTCTTCACACAGAGCATATGTCCACACGCCGTACCCTGAGCGGGTGCAATTCGCTCCCGAAACGTTGCCCGGACAGCGCAGTTCCCACCGGCACCGGCGCGGGCACACCGCACCCGCCGCAGGCTACTCCGCGACTGGCCCGGTACGCCCGCGCGTACTCAGCCGCGAGGAGTGGCAGCGCGCCGAGCGCGTCCATCAGGCACGGGCGACGCACTTGGTGGAGGCCTACCTGGAGCGGCGTCAGCGGGGCGCTAAGCACGCCGTTGAGGACTTCCTGTTCCAGTACTACCGGATGCGCCCGGGGCAGCTGCGGCGCTGGCATCCCGGTGCCGGGGTGGTGCTGGTCGATCCCGACCCGGCTTTGCACCCGCGCTGGCGCTACTACACCACCGACATCCCCGGCGGCCACGGATCCGCTACTGCCACTAGCGCGGTCACGCTCGACATGGCTGAGTTCGTGCGCGCCCGGCGCACCTCTATCGAGCATGTCCGCGATCTGCTGCGCGCCACTGCCGCCAACCCGCCGCAGTTCGCGTGCTTCGGGTTGCACGAGTGGGCGATGGTCTACCAGCAGGACGCGCAGGACCGCCGGCACTCCGCTCCCCTGCGCCTGGGCGCCCAGGGCACCGACGCGGTCATCGAGTCGATGCGGTTGCGGTGCTCGCATTACGATGCCTGCCGGTTCTTCACCCCGGCGGCGCGTGAGCGCAATGAACTCCAGCCGACTCGCGAGACGCAGGCCGATTTCGAGCAGCCCGGCTGCCTGCACGCCGGCATGGATTTGTACCGCTACGCCGGTGAGCTGCTACCGGCAACCCCGAGCGAGTTCGTGCTGGATTGCTTCGAGCATGCGATGCACGCCCGGAGCCTGGATATGCGGGCGTCTCCCTATGACCTGTCCGAGCTGGAACTCACCCCGGTGCGGATCGAGACGGCGTCCGGGCGTGCCGAGTTCGTTGCCGCTCAGCGACGGCTCGCCCGGGATGCCGCCCGGCTGCGGGCCGGGCTGACCGCTATCTGCGATCAGCTGCTGTCGGCGCTGTGACGCCCGGCTGACCCGCAGAGCGGCCAGTGGCACGGCTGGGCTCGAATAACCGCCCGGGTAGTGCAATGGTGAATCATGCGCGATCCGCACGGAGACGACTGCCCGCCTGCGCCGGAACGCTCCGTCGGCCCGGGGCAATTCGGTGACGTGCTCGGTGCCGTCCGGCACCGGGTGCCCGCTGGGCTGCACGCGCTCGGCATCCGCCCGGACCCGGTGCTCGACTACGGTGCGGCGCTGCGTCCCCCGGCTGTCGCCCAGGCGCTGCTCGTGGACGATTCCCCGGAGCACGCAGTCGCGATGCACCGGCTGATCGCCCAGGCTGGCGCGGGCACGGCGGATGTCTTGTGCGCCGATCTCACTGCGGCCAGCACCTATGAGGGCCGGGTGCCAGCTGATCTCGTGGTGCTCGGTTCCCGGCTGACGACCGGGACGGAGCCGACGCTGACGACGATCGTGGAGGCGCTGCCGCGGCTGTGCACCCGCGCTGCCGTCGTCGCCTGGCTCGCGGCGGGTCTCCACGACGAGCGTGAGGCGCTGCTGCGCCGCCTGCTGGACCGCGCGGGTTTCGACAGCGCCCAGCCTGCCCCTGAGGATGCCTGGCACCACGCCAGGTTCGTGGGGGTGCCGGTGCGGCTGGAGCAGCGCCGGCTGTGACCGGGTAACCCGGGCAGCCACGCGAGCAGCACTGGTCCGCCCCGGGTAGCCCCTAGCCCGGGCAGCACCAGCCCCTCACCCGGGGCGGTCAGCTGCGCCCCTCCCCCGCGCCGAAGAGCACGATTCCCGCGACCGGGATGAGCAGGAAGGCCAGCCAGCTCCCGGTTGATATGAACAGCGCCAGGGCGAGGAACGGCACGAGCGCCATGATGCCGTTGGCGACCCGGCGTTCCAGCCGGATGAGCCCTTCGGTGCGGCCGGACTGCTCGACCTGCCCGCCCGGGCTTTGCGCTGCTACTGCACCGCTGGGCGCAGTAGCAGCCGGCGGAGTCGTGGCGGACGGGGATGCCTGGCCCGGGGTGACGGTCGCGTCGCCGAGCACGAGCATCCCGCCGCCGGTGGAGGAGCCCTCGCCGGGCAGGCCCGCGAGTGCCTGTTCCAGGTCGGCTTCGGTGGTGGCGTTGCGGGCCGCTACCGTCCTGCGCTCGTGGTCACCGGCTTCGATGCGCCCGGCCCGCCAGTGCTCGCTGAGTTCGGCTAGTACTCGCGCCCGGCTGGCCTCCAGCGCATCGGTGTCTTCAGTTCCCATGAGTCCTCCTGATCGGGGCACCGCCGCCAGGGACCACCCGGGAACGCGGCCCCGCGCCGTCAGAGCAGGCGGGTGAGCCAGCCGCGGGTGTCCTGGGCGCGGCCGTACTGGATGTCGAGCAGCCGCGCCCGCAGCGCCCCGGCAACCTCGCCAGCTTCCGTGCCCTGCACGAATCCTCCTCCCTCCCAGCGTAGCTCGCCGACGGGGGTGATGACTGCGGCGGTGCCGCAAGCGAACGCCTCGACGATCTGGCCAGAGGCGGCACCGTCTTTCCATTCGGAGATCGGGATGCGCCGTTCCTGCGGGGTAAGTCCCAGTTCGCCGGCGAGCTCCAGGATGGAGCTGCGGGTGACGCCTTCGAGGATGGAGCCGGTCAGCTCGGGGGTGACGATCCTCCCGTCGCGGTATACGAGGAACAGGTTCATGCCGCCGAGTTCCTCGATGTAGGTGTGCGTCGAGGAGTCGAGGAACACTACCTGCTCGCAGCCGGCGGCCTGGGCTTCGAGCTGCGCGGCCAGGCTGGAGGCGTAGTTGCCGCCGCATTTGGCCGCGCCGGTGCCGCCCGCGCCCGCCCGGGCGTAGCTGGTCGACAGCCACAGTGTGACCGGGGCGACCCCGCCGGAGAAGTACGCCCCGGACGGGGAGGCAATGAGGCAGTAGGTGACGTTGCGGGCCGGGCGCACCCCGAGGAACGGCTCGGAGGCGAACATGAACGGCCGCAGGTACAGGCTCTCCTCGGCGTTGGCGTCCTCGTCGTAGAGGGGCACCCAGGGCTCGTCGATGGTGACGAGTTCGCGCACCGAGGCGAGGAAGCCGGCTTCGGGAAGTTCGGGGAGGGCCAGCCGCCGGGCGCTGCGGGCCAGCCGGGCGGCGTTGGCTTCGGGCCGGAACGCCCAGACCGAGCCGTCGGCGTGGCGGTAGGCCTTGAGTCCTTCGAAGATTTCCTGGCCGTAGTGCAGCACGGCCGCGGCTGGGTCGAGTGTGAGCGGGCCGTACGGGCCGACCCGGGCGTCGTGCCAGCCGGTGCCTTCGTCCCAGGCGATGGTGACCATGTGGTCGGTGAAGTTCTTGCCGAACCCGGGGGCGGCGAGTACGGCCGCGCGCTCGGCGTCGCTGCGCCGGCTGGTGCTGGGCTCGACGGTGAAGGTGAGCGGGGCTGCGGACATGAATCCTCCTGGGGACGCTTGGCCTACGTCAGGTTATCGCCGGAGCCGGGCAGCGATGTCGTCACCGATCTGGCTGGTGGAGCGGGGGGTGCTGCCGCGCTCGGCGAGGTCGGCGGCGACTGCGGCCTCGATCCGGGCGGCGGCGGCGGTGGCGCCGGCGTGCTCCAGGAGCATCCCGGCCGACAGGATGGTCGCAGTCGGGTCGGCTTTGCCGGTCCCGGCGATGTCGGGGGCGGAGCCGTGCACCGGCTCGAACATGCTCGGCGCGGTGCGGGCGGGATTGATGTTGCCGCTGGCGGCCAGCCCGATCCCGCCGGCGATGGCCCCGGCCAGGTCGGTGAGGATGTCGCCGAACAGGTTGTCGGTGACCATGAAGATGGTGGCCGCATCGACGTGGCAGTAGGCCGTGGTCACCTGCGGGTATTCCTGCCCGACGTGTTCCACTACGCGCCGCCACAGGTGGCCGGCGTGGGAGAGCACGTTGTGCTTGTGCACGAGGGTGAGGTGCTTGCGTTCCCGGGCCGCGGCCCGGGCGAAGGCGTCCCGGACTACCCGTTCGATGCCGAACCGGGTGTTCACGCTCACCTCGGTGGCGATCTCGTGCGGCGTGCCGGCCCGCAGGATGCCGCCGTTCCCGGCGTAGGGCCCCTCGGTGCCTTCGCGCACGACGACGAAGTCGATCCCGCCGGGGGCGACTGCGGCGACGTCGAGCGGGCTGGCCACGCCGGGGTACAGCTTGGCCGGGCGCAGGTTGACGTAGTGGTCCAGTTCGAAGCGCAGGGCGAGCAGGAGCTGGCGTTCCAGTACCCCGCTGGGCACCGACGGGTCACCGACCGCGCCCAGGAGGATGGCGTCGTGGGCGCGCAGCTGGTCGACGGTCCCGGCGGGCAGGACCTCGCCGGTGCGGTGCCAGCGGGCCGCGCCCAGGTCGAACTCGGTGGTCGATACGCTCAGCCCCGTCCCGGAGGCGGCTGCGTCGAGTACCTTGAGTCCCTCGGCCACGACCTCCGGGCCGATGCCGTCACCGGCGATGACGGCGAGGTTCAGCTTCCCGGCGGCTGCGCCGGAGTCGGTACGGACGGGGGTGCTGGGAGCTTCGGCCATGCGCCCACGCTACGACTGGCGTCTTGTATCCCGGGACATCCCCTCGCCAGTCGTACACGTTCGGGTAGGAGCCGGGCGGCCGAGCTGG
>CAMCQD010000192.1 GCA_945876925.1 uncultured Dermatophilus sp. | reverse complement strand
GGCTCCGGTGACCTCCGCGCCCGCGCCGGACGCCCGGGCGCCCATCCGGGTGAACGCCCGCCCGGGCGGGAAGAGCCTGCTCCCGGCCGACCTGACCGACGACACCACCCGCGCGATCGGCTCGCTCATCTACCGGGGGCTGGTCGCCTACGACGCCAAGGGGATGCCGGGTCCGGCGGTGGCCTCCGCGGTCACCAGCACGGACGACACCGTGTGGACGGCCCGGCTCAACCCGGCCGCGCGGTTCTCCGACGGCAGCGCCATCAACGCGGCCACGTTCGCGCGGTCGTGGGCCTTCACCGCGGCCCGCGCCAGTGCCCGCGGCGTGAGCACGCCGCTGTCGTACATCCGGGGCTATCCCGGGGACGGCAAGTCGATCCCCGGCGTGCGCGCAGTGGACGAGACCACGCTGCGGATCACGCTGGCGGCGCCGATGCCCTCCTTCGGGGACCTGCTCGGCGACCCGACCACGATGCCGATGGCCCCCTCCTCCCTGGACGACCCGCAGAACGCGGCCCGGCGGCCGCTGGGCAACGGCCCGTACCTGCTGTCCGGGGAGTGGACCGGGGCGGGGTCGTACACGCTGCGGCCCAACGGCGTGTACACCGGCAGCGATAAGGCGGTCAACGCCGGCCTGAGCTTCTACACCTACGCCCGGCTCGACCTGGCCTATGAGGATCTCGTGGCGGGCAAGCTCGACCTCATCGACGAGCTCCCCCCCGGACGCTCCCAGGACGTCACCGGGCGCTCCGGGCTGGTGGTGAGCCGCCAGCCGGTCGGGATGGCGCAGTCGCTGGACTTCCCGGTGCACGCGCCGCAGTGGACCGGCCCGCGCGGCACCGGGCGGCGCCTGGCGATCTCCCGGGCGATCGACCGCGCCGGGAGTGCCCAGAGCGCGTTCAACGGTGCCCGCTCGGCTGCCACTGACCTGTCTTCCCCCGTGGTGGAAGGGTATTCGCCCGATGCGTGCGGAACGGCGTGCTCGGCGGATCCCGCTGCGGCCCTCGAGGCCTGGCAGCTCGCCGGGCCGCTGGACCGGATCGAGATCGCCTACGCCGCCGACGGCAGCGACCTCACCGCGGTGCACGCAGTGTGCGCCGACCTCACGAAGGTCCTGTCGGTCCCCTGCACCGGCCGGGAGTACGACGACCCCCAGGCGCTGCGCGCGGCGGTCCGCTCCGGGGAGGTCACCGGCCCGTACCTGCGGACCTGGCGGATGCGGGAACGGTCCCTGGCCGGGTTCCTCATGCCCCGGTTCAGCCCGGGAGCCTTCGGCAACTGGAACGGCTACTCCAGCCGGCTAGCCCAGCTGCAGCTGCACGTCGCCGCGCAGGCGCCGCAGGCCAGCGCCGCGGCGGCTTACGGCACGGCACAGCGGCTCATCCTGACGACCCTGCCCTCGGTGCCGCTGTGGACGGTGAACGCCACCACGACCTCAGCAAGCACCGTGAGCGCCGTGGTCACCGACGCGGCCGGGCTGCCGGTGTACGGCCAGATCACCCGCCCCCGGGACTAAGGGGCGAGGCTGAGGCGCGCACGGCACCCGGGTCGCCCCGGCTAGGTGGTCACCGCCTCGTAGGCGGCGCGCAGCAGGTCCTCGTCCGGGCCGGTGAGCCGGTCAGGCTCGCCCACGGCGCGCAGGACGACGAACCGCAGCGTCGAGCCGCGGGTTTTCTTGTCCCGCCGCATGACCGCCAGCGCCTGCTGGAATCCGCCGCGCACGTCCCCGGCTGCCCCGCCGCCCGGGGAGTAGGTCACCGGCAGCCCCAGGCTGGCCAGCACGCGCCGGTGCCGCCGCACCGTGGCCTCGTCGAGCAGCCCGGCCCGGCAGGCCAGCTCCGCGGCGAACACCATGCCGGCGCTGACCGCGTCGCCGTGCCGCCAGCGGTAGTGCTCGAGGTTCTCGATGGCATGGGCGAAGGTGTGCCCGTAGTTGAGGATCTCCCGCAGCGAGGATTCGCGCAGATCGGCGGTGACCACGCGGGCCTTGACCGCGATGGAGCGCTCGATCAGCTCGCGCAGCACCCCGGAGGCGGGGTCGAGCGCGGCCTGCGGGCTGGCTTCGATGAGCTCGAGGATGCGCGGGTCGGCGATGAAACCGGTCTTGACGACCTCGGCCAGCCCGGCGGCCAGGTCGGCCGGGGGCAACGTGGCCAGCACGCCGGTGTCGATGAGCACCCCCCTGGGCGGGTAGAAAGCCCCGACGAGGTTCTTGCCCTCGGCGGTGTTGATGCCGGTCTTCCCGCCGACGGCGGCGTCCACCATCCCCAGCAAGGTCGTGGGCACCTGGATGACGGGTACCCCGCGCAGCCAGGTAGCCGCCACGAATCCGCCCAGGTCGGTGACCGATCCCCCGCCCACGGCGATGATCAGGTCCGAGCGGGTGAACCCGGCCTGGCCCATGCGGCTCCACAGCTGGGCGGCGACGTGCGCGGTCTTGGCTTCCTCCCCGTCGGGGACGGGCGCCAGCAGCGCCTGGAGCCCGGCGGCGGCGAGCTGGTCACGGATCCGCCCGGCCAGGCCGGCGACTGCCCCGGCGTGCACGATGAGCACCCGGGCCACGCCGGCCAGCCCCGGGAGGGCCGGCCGGGCACCGCAGGGCTCCCCCGCCGTCTGGACGGGCTCCCCCGGTGCGGGCAGGCCGAGCAGGGCCGCCAGCGAGGCGGCCAGGACCGTGCCGTCGCCGATGAGCACGTCATAGGCTCCCGGGCCCTCAGGGGGTCCCACGTGGATCCGGACGAGACCGGCCGCACCACCGTCGCCGCCCCGCTGCTCCGGCTCGCCGGGGATGCCCGGGGCAGCGGCCGGCTCGCCGTCCCCGTCACCTGGGCCGGAACTGGCCAGCGCGCCGATGATGGCATCGACCACGGCGGCGACATCGCGCTCGTCGGTGCTCACCGTCACCGAGGCCAGCCGCTCGTACACCGGGCGGCGCGCCTCCATGAGCGCGATCCACTGCCCGCGCGGGTTGAGCGCCAGCAGCGGCCGGCCCTGATCGAATCCGGAGCGGCGGGCGGCGTGCCGCAGGCTCACGTCCAGGAAGACCACCCGGTGCGGCCCGAGCAGCTCCTGGGTGGCCTCGTCCAGCACCGCGCCGCCCCCGAGGGCGAGCACGCCGCGCCGGGAGGCCAGCGCCCCGGCGACGACCTCGCGCTCCAGGGCGCGGAAAGCGGCCTCGCCATCGTCGGCGAAGATCTCGGTGATGGTGCGCCCGGCCCGCTGGACGATGAGATCGTCGGTGTCGGCCACCTCCAGGCCCAGCCGCGCGGCCAGCGCCCGGGCGACGGTGGACTTACCCGCCCCCGGGGGACCGGTGAGCACGATAAGCGGCGCGCCCTGACCGGTGCGGGCCGCGTCCTGATCCTGCGGGCCGGCAGTCACCACGTGCGCATCCTCCCGGGAATCGAATCGAGGTAGGCCTGCACGTTACCGCGGGTCTGCGCCAGCGAGTCCCCGCCGAACTTCTCGGCCAGCGCGTCGGCCAGCACGAGGGCCACCATCGCCTCGGCCACCACCCCGGCCGCCGGGACTGCGCACACATCCGAGCGCTGGTGGAACGCGCTGGCCGCTTCGTCGCCGGTGATGTCGATAGTGTCCAGGGCGCGCGGCACGGTGCTGATCGGCTTCATGGCGGCGCTCACCCGCAGGACCTCGCCGTTGGTCATGCCGCCTTCCAGTCCCCCGGCGCGGCCGGTGCGGCGCCGGATCGCCCCGGTAGCGTCGCGTTCCATCTCGTCGTGCGCGGCCGACCCGCGCCGGGCCGCGCTGGCGAACCCGTCCCCGGCCGCGACCGCCTTGATCGCCTGGATGCTCATGAGCGCGCCGGCGAGCCGGGCGTCCAGGCGCCGGTCCCAGTGCACGTGCGAGCCGAGCCCGGGCGGGCAGCCGTAGGCCAGCACCTCGACCACGCCGCCGAGGGTATCCCCGTCGCGGCGGGCCGCGTCGATCTCGGCGACCATGGCCGCCGAGGCGCCGGGGTCGAAGGCCCGCACCGGGTCGGCGTCCAGCGCGGCAACGTCGCCGGGGCCCGGCAGCGGGCCGGCCGGCCCGTGCACACCTCCGATGGCCACGGTGTGCGCCACCAGGCGGATGCCCGCGGCCTGCTCGATGAACGCCGCGGCGTAGGTGCCCAGGGCGACCCGGGCGGCCGTCTCACGGGCCGAGGACCGTTCGAGCACGGGCCGGGCATCGGTGAAACCGTACTTCTGCATCCCGGCCAGGTCGGCGTGGCCCGGGCGCGGCCGGGTGAGCGGCCGGTTGCGGGCGATCTCGCGGGGGGCGTTGCTATCGCCGGCGGCGGCGAATTCGGCCGGGTCGACCGGGTCGGCTGACATCACCGCCGACCACCGGGGCCATTCGGTGTTGCCGATCTCGACGGCGATGGGCGAGCCGAGGGTCACCCCGTGGCGCACCCCGCCGAGTACGCGCAGCTCATCGGCCTCGAACTGCTGGCGGGCACCCCGGCCGTAGCCGAGCCTGCGCCGGGCTAGCGCGGCCTGCACCTGCCCGGCCGTGACACCGACCCCGGCGGGCAGCCCCTCGAGGATGGCCACGAGCGCCTGCCCGTGCGACTCACCTGCGGTCAACCAGCGAACCAGGCCCTCGATGGTGTCACGAGGCGGCCCGGGCGCGCCGGTGCCGGTCACCTCCCGGACCCGCGCGCCGCCAGGTCACCAGCCGTCCGGGCCGGTGCGGGCGCGCAGGGCCGCCCGCATGGCGGCCACGCCGGGCGTGCGCCCGGTCATGAGGCGGACCTGCTCGACGGCCTGGTGCAGCAGCATCGGCAGCCCGGAGACCA